>JAITMI010000247.1 GCA_031277435.1 Pseudomonadales bacterium | reverse complement strand
GCCGGCAATCCTGCCGCCGCGCTACTGTTGATGGCGATGGGTTTCGACATTCTGTCGATGAACGCCACCAACCTGCTCAAGGTAAAGTCGGTGATCCGCGGCATCACCTTGGCGCAAGCGGCCGCCATGCTCGAACGCGCGCTCGCCGCCGAATCCACCGAAGAGGTGAAGGCGCTGTTGGATCAGTTTCTGCACCAGGCCGGCGTGGGGCGCTTGCTGCGTGCCGCGCGTACAAGTTAAACGAGCATTCCAGGTTGATTTTTCCATGCTGAACTTCCCGCAATTCGACCCCGTGGCGATTTCGCTCGGCCCGCTGCAAATCCGCTGGTACGCGCTTACCTACATCACCGGCTTCGCCGCCGCCTGGTGGCTGGGCTGCCGCAGCGCCGATCGCCCCGGCTCCGGCTGGACGCGCCAGCAAGTCGGCGATCTCGTCACTAACGCCATGCTCGGCACTATCCTCGGCGGGCGGCTCGGCTACATTTTGTTCTATGTATTGCCGCTGAATCCTGGCCGCGTGTTCAACGATCCCTTGATGATTCTGCGCCTGTGGGAAGGCGGCATGTCATTCCACGGCGGTTTTCTCGGCGTGGTGATCGCGGTGGCCTGGTTCGCCCGTAGCGCCGGCAAATCCGTGTTCGAGGTCTTGGATTTCACCACGCCGCTGGCGCCAATCGGGCTCGGCGCCGGGCGGCTGGGCAATTTCATCAATGGCGAACTTTGGGGCCGGCCCAGCGGCGTAAGCTGGGCCATGGTGTTTCCCGCCGATCCCACGCATCTGCCGCGGCATCCTTCACAGCTTTATCAATGCGTATTGGAAGGCGTGGTCTTGTTTAGTCTTTTGTGGTGGTATTCAGCCGCGCCAAGGCCGCGCTTCGCGGTGAGCGGCATGTTCTTGCTGGGTTACGGCCTGGCGCGTTTCGGCGTGGAATTCGTGCGCGAACCTGATCGCGAGGTCGGCTTCATCGCGCTCAATTGGCTGACCATGGGGCAATTGCTGTCGCTGCCGATGATCCTCGCCGGGCTGCTCATTCTGTATCTTGCGTACAATAACGACGCCTTTCGTTCCAGGGTCTGAGCCATGCAACAGTATCTCGATCTCATGCGCCGCATCCGCGATCAAGGCGTCCAGAAACAGGACCGCACCGGCACCGGCACGCTGTCGCTGTTCGGGCCGCAAATGCGTTTCGATCTGCGCGCGGGTTTTCCGCTTTTAACCACCAAGAAGCTGCACCTGAAATCCATCATCTACGAACTGCTGTGGTTTTTGAACGGTGACACCAATATCAAGTACCTGAACGAGCACGGCGTCAGCATCTGGGACGAATGGGCCGACGCCAACGGCGACCTCGGCCCCGTCTATGGCCGCCAGTGGCGCGCCTGGCCGGCCAAGGACGGCGGCAGCATCGACCAGATCGCCAACGTGGTGCATTCGCTGCGTACTAATCCCGATTCGCGCCGGCATTTGGTGGTGGCCTACAACCCCACCTTCGTCGCCGACATGGCGCTGCCGCCCTGCCACTGTTTGTTCCAATTCTATGTAGCCCAAGGCCGGCTCTCCTGCCAACTCTACCAACGCTCCGCTGACACCTTTCTTGGCGTACCGTTCAATATCGCTTCCTACGCGCTACTCACGCACATGATGGCCGCGCAGTGCGGCTTTGAGGCGGGCGAATTCATCTGGACTGGCGGCGACACGCATTTGTATTTGAATCACCTGCCGCAGGTGGAAGTACAACTCGCGCGTGAGCCTTATCCCTTGCCGCGCCTGCTCATCAAGCGCCAGCCCGATTCGCTGTTCGACTACCGTTTTGAGGATTTCGAGATCGTGGATTACCGCCATCACCCGCACATCGCCGCCAAGGTGGCGGTATAAGGCCCGGAGCGCCGACATGAAAAACGCCCTGGTGGTGGCGCTGGCGCGCAACCGCGTCATCGGCAAAAACAACGCGCTGCCCTGGCATTTGCCGGAGGATTTGAAGTATTTCAAGCGCGTCACGCTGCATAAACCCGTCATCATGGGGCGCAAAACTTTTGAGTCCATCGGCAAGCCCTTGGTTGAGCGCGTCAATATCGTGGTGACGCGCAACGCGCAATATCGTCCGCCCGGCGTGCTGGTCATGCACTCGCTCGACGCCGCGCTGGAGCATTGCGCGGCTTTGCTACGAATGCAGGGCGCGGCGGATGATAGCGAGGTATCGATCATCGGCGGCGCGCAGATTTTTGAACAAAGCATGGCGGTGGCTGATCGCTTGTATCTCACCGACGTGCAGGCCGACGTTGAAGGCGATACCTTCTTTCCCGAATTCGCGCGCGACCAATGGCGGGAAGTCTCGCGCGAGGATCACCCCGCTCAGGGCAACAATCCCTACCCCTACAGTTTCGTCGTATTGGAACGGGTGCGATGAAATTCCTGCTGTTCAAACTGCCGCTCGCGTGCGCCTTCATCGCCGCCTTGCTGTACCTGGCGCTGGGGCTGGCGCTGAGCCACGGCAAGACCTTGGGGCCCAGGCACGCGCCGTTCCCTTATCCCCGCTTCGATTTCGTGCGCGGCACGCTACAAGATTATGAAACCTACAGCCGCACCTATCTGCGCGCCGGACGTTTGAACGCCAAAGATAAGGCCACGCTCGACAATCTCGCGCCCTTTTTGCTTGAGCCCGATCCCGGCTGCCCGCGCGCCAGCAGTGGCAAATGGCCGCGCGGGGTCGTGCTCACGCATGGCTTGATCGACTCGCCTTACAGTATGCGCCCGCTTGGCGAAGCGCTGCGCGGCCATTGTCTCTTGGTTTATGGGCTGCTCTTGCCCGCGCACGGCTCGCGCCCCGGCGCGCTGCGCGACAGTTCCTGGCGCGAGTGGGCCGAAGCCGAACATTGGGCCGCCCAGCGCGTGGGCGAGCAAGTGGAACGAGTGGTTCTGGGCGGGCATTCGGCGGGCGCCACCTTGGCGGTGCTGGAAGCTGAACGCAATCCGCAAGTACAAGCCTTGGTACTATTCGCGCCCGCTTTCGGCATCAATGACTCCGCACGCTACGCCAAATTCCTGGCGCCGCTCAGCCTGGCTTTTCCCGCCGCCGCCTGGTTTGAAGTAAAGCCGGACAGCGCCCGCTACCGCTACGAATCCTTCCCTTTTCGCGCCGCCGCCGAAACCTGGGCGCTGATTCAGGCCACCTGGCAACAAACGCGCGCCGCGCCGCGCAACTTGCCTACCTTCACCGTGCTGAGCCGCCCCGACAACACCGTCGATGCCGATGCCGCGCTGGCCTTCATGGCCGCCAACACCAACGCCGCCTCGCATACTTTACTGTACAGTCAACATCCAGAAAACGAAGGCGCCGTCGCCGCGCGCGTGCAAGTGTTGCCCAGCGCCGATCTCACGGGCGGACTACTCGGCATCTCGCATCTTGGCCTGATGACTCCGCCCAATCATCCCGAATATGGCCGCGACGGCGCCTACCGCAACTGCGGCCATTACCCGCCGCCCAGCGCCGAATACCGCGACTGCAAAGCCGGCGGGCGCTCGTTCTACGGCGAAGCCACGCCGGAAAATCTGGTGCAAGGCTTGATCGAACGCAGCGCCTTCAATCCCTATTACGACGCCATGCTGAGCGAATTATTGGCGTTTTTTGACCGGCTTGATTAACTGCTTCTTGGCGTCCGTTGTTGGGGGACAGGTTCACTGCCCCTACAAAACACCGGATTATGCTTGGGTGCGTCTGAGCCGCGCCGCTACGGAACGCTGATTTGTGGGGTTGTTGGGCTTAGCCCAAAAATAGCTTGAATAAGGCTGCGATGACGCCAACGGCAATGCTGAAAGCGGTGAAAACGGTGGTGCCGATTTTGATGGTCATGCGCTGTTCAAGTTGAATCATCTCTTGGCGCAGCAAGGTAAATTCAGACTTGGTAGAACGTTCCAATTCACGCAAATCCGACTTGGTGGCTAATTCCCTCAGATTAACATCCAAGGCATCGGCAAGCGCGCTGGCTTGCGCTTCGGCTTGTTGAGTGGATACGCCGGCGGCTTTGAGCTGGTTGGCGAATTTTAGGGTGTCGAAAGTAACAGTGGTCATGGGGGCATCCTAGAAGGTGATGAAGGGAAGTTCAAGCAAGTGTAGTCCGGGATGCGGGGGTTGTTGGGTTTTTCTGGG
>JAITMI010000240.1 GCA_031277435.1 Pseudomonadales bacterium | reverse complement strand
GGTGGCCTTGGCGAGACCCTTGGAGGCCATGGGTGAGGGCAAGCGTTTACGGCGCAACGCGCCGTGCGCGGACCGAACGACGCGAGCGCTGCGAGCGGCTGGGCGGCCGGAAGGAGCCTACAGGGATGTACTTGCGGCGTGTCTCCCCAAGCCCACCCCCAGCGCGGATCCTTAACCCGAGATTCCTTAAACAGAGCGCCGCCGTATCACGCGCCGATACCACACCACCACGCCGCTGATGATAAGCACAGCCGGGATAAGCCCCAGAAACACCCACAGAATATTGGCCCACAAAAGGCCACGGAAACGCCCAAAGTGCAGATCAATCAATAGCCGCAGCCAGCCGTCGGGGCGTTCGAAATCGTTGAGATCGGGATCAGCGAAATCCATCACCCAATCGAAGGGCGCCGGCCAGGCGAAATAAATCGCGGTGAGCCCCCAGGCCAGCATCAAGGGCAGCGACCAGAAACCGAGGAAATTATGCAATTGCCACATGAAACTGCGTGGGCTATCACGGCGGATCAACAGGCCCTCGTGCCAACGCCGCGAACCTTGCCACCACAACAGCAAGCCCGACACCAGCATCAGCATGAACAACACCCCGCCCCAGCCGTTGACGCGCCGCCCTTCGCGGCCCATCAAAAGCTCGTCGTGCAGATCGACCAGCCACTCGATCACCTGCGTCTGCCAGGGAAAGGTGGAACCTAAGTCCTTGCCTTGATATTGATCGAAATAGTGCGTGTATTCCTTACCATTGCGCTCGAGCACCACATAGGTGGCGCGACCAGGACGGGTGGAAGGCGTAAAGCTGCGCAGCGTGTACGCATCCGCCGTGTAGACCTCGCTGATGCGCGCTTCGAGCGCGGCGCCGGTGAGTTCGGGCAAATCGGTGTTCTCTACCTGGCTCTGGATCAACCAAGTACCAATCTGCGTGCGCAATACGATGGCGCTGCCGGTGATGCTGATCATCAGCACGTACAAGCCAAAACCGATGCCCAGCCACAGATGCACCTGGAACAAAAAGCGGCGAAAACCCGATGTCGCCGGCGCCTTCAGCCAGCGTTGCCAGCCATTCATGCTTGTTTTCTCTTTTTGATTTATAGGAGATTCAGGTCACCAGGTAGCCGCGCCGCCACGAACGCAGCAACACATAGACCACGGGCCATAGCAGCGCGCTGCTCAAGGCCGGGTAGAGGAAGCTGAAATCGGTGGCGGTGTTGCGCCCGGCCATGAACAGGATCCAGAACGCCAGCAACTGCTGTACCCCCACCAGCATCAGCACCAAAAAGCTTTGCTGCACCAGGGTAAACATGCGCAGGCGCTGATAGAGCGTGAGCGCAACGTAAGCCGCCAGCGCGAACATGAAGGCATTGAGGCCAAGCAAGGTTCCTTCCAGCACGTCGGTAAAAACTCCCAAGGCCCAGATGGTGAACAGCCCCATGCGGTGCGGCAGCGCGATGGCCCAGTAAATCAGCACCAGAATCATCCACTTGGGGCGCCAGGCTTCGTAATCGAGCGGCAACGGCATGATGCTGAGCAAGGCGCCCAGCACCACCGACACCAGGATGACCCAGGCGCCGCTCAACTCCTCCTTGGCCCCAACCTCAACCATCGGCGTTCTCCCGCGGCGGCGGCGCGGCTGCCACCGGCTCCGAACGCTCCCGCACGAACACCAGGAGCAGATTGCGGCTGCGGCTGATCTCGGCGGTCGGGGTGGCCTGGACATCGGCGAAAGGCCGCGAAGGATCTTGCCGCACCGACGTCACCATGCCCACCGGATAGCCCGGCGGAAAACGCCCGCCAATGCCGGAAGTGACCAGCATGTCGCCCACTTGCACGTCCTCGCCATTGGGGATGTTGTTGAGTATGAGTTGTTGCGCGGTATCGCGCGTGCCGGCGGCAATGCCGCGCACGCCGTTGCGTTCGAGTTCCACCGGCGTGGCATGTTGCGGATCGGTGATCAGCAATACCCAACTGTTGAAAGGTTCCACTTCCACCACCTGCCCCATCAGCCCCAGCGCGTCGAGCACCGGCAGCCCGACCGTCACGCCATCGCGCGCGCCCTTGTCGATAAGGATGCGCTTCACGAAGGGGTCCGGCGATTCGCCGATGAGCTGCGTCCGCATCACCTCGTCATCCACCTTGGCGGCGGATCGCAGCAGCGCGTTGAGGCGCGCATTTTCCGCGCTCAGATGGTCGAGCTGTTGCAGGCGGTATTGCTGCATCAGCAATTCTTCACGCAACTCCACGAGTTCGCTGCGGCTATTGAAAAGATCCAGCGTGGTGCTGCTGGCGAGCGAAGGCAGGTTCGCCATGTACTGCACGGGCGCCGTGGCCACGCCCACGTAATAGCGCAGCCGCTCGAGATAGTCGAAGCGACCGTCGACAAGCATCAAGATGACCGAGAGCAGGACCAACCCCAGTAGTTTGTAGCTCTGAGCCTTGTTCTGGGTGAAAAGAGCTTTGATGACCGTCCACCTTTATTATGTTGCCAAACGCCGCTGCCGCCCGCGCCTTCATCGCCATCGCGCCGCCAAGGTGGCGGCGTAATTTCAGTCCGCTGACACCAGATCGATGGTCTGTGCATCCAACTGTTCCATGGCCTTGCCGCCGCCTCTGGCGACGCAGGTCAAAGGATCGTCCGCCACGATCACCGGCAGGCTGGTTTCCTCGGCCAAAAGTTTGTCGATGTCGCGCAAGAGCGCCACGCCGCCGGTCAGCACCAGGCCGCTTTCGGCGATGTCAGCCGCCAATTCCGGCGGCGATTGCTCCAGCGCCCGTTTGACCGCTTGTACGATGGAGGACAAGGGCTCCTGCATGGCTTCGAGAATTTCGTCGCTGTTGAGCGTAAAACTGCGCGGCACGCCCTCGGCCAGGTTGCGGCCACGCACGTCGATCTCGCGGATTTCCTTGCTGGGATAGGCGCAGCCGATTTCCTTCTTGATGCGTTCGGCGGTGGCGTCGCCGATCAGGCTGCCATAATTGCGGCGCACGTGGGTGATGATGGCCTCGTCGAGACGGTCGCCGCCCATGCGCACGGATTCGGAATAGACCACGCCGTTGAGCGAGATCAAGGCAATTTCGGTAGTGCCGCCGCCGATGTCCACCACCATCGAGCCGCTGGCCTGATCCACCGGCAGACCGGCGCCGATCGCCGCCGCCATCGGCTCCTCGATCAAACGCACTTCGCGCGCGCCGGCGCCCATCACCGATTCGCGGATAGCGCGCCGTTCCACCTGCGTGGACTTGCAGGGCACGCATACCAACACGCGCGGGCTGGGGCGAATGAAGCTGTTTTCATGCACTTTATGAATGAAGTGCTGCAACATTTTTTCCGTCACTTGGAAGTCGGCGATTACGCCATCCTTGAGCGGACGCACGGCGGTGATGTGGCCGGGCGTGCGGCCCAACATGCGCTTGGCGTCGGCGCCAACCGCGGTGACGGTCTTCTGCCCGTTGTGCAGACGCACCGAGACAACGGAAGGCTCGTTCAGCACGATGCCCTTGTCACGCACGTAAATAAGGGTGTTGGCGGTTCCCAGGTCGATCGACAGATCGTTGGAGAACAAGCCCCGAAGATTCTTGAACATTGACTTTGCGGTACCTCTACCAAGCGTCTTGCGAATATATTAACCGAACGGGCGCTCACGCATGTTTTTTTATGATCGACGGCATGACCAATGGACCAATGATGATAGTCGTGGCGGCGGAAAAAAGGCTGAGGATATGCTTAGCGACGTGTAGTGCCGTCCACTCGCCCCGACAATTCGGGGCGCAAAACCCGGCGGAGTTCCTGTATAATCCCGGTTCTTTTACGCGCGGCAACTCTAGCAATCACGCCGGATCAGGGCAAGCGTTAATTCGGAGCCCAGGGCGCGTCTAAAACCCGCCAAAGCGGGGCCGGAAATCTCATGAGCATCACCTCCAACGACATCGACAGCATCGCCTACATAGCACGTCTGGGCTTGACGGAAGTTCAACGCCAACAAGCACTTAGCAACATCAACGAGATCTTGCGCCTGCTCGCTCCGCTACACGCCGTGGACACCGGCCAGGTAGCGCCGCTGGTGCATCCTTTTGAGGCCGCGCAGCGCCTGCGCGAGGACCAGGTCAGCGCCGAGGACCAGCGCAATACCCTGCTGGCGCTGGCGCCAAGCGCCGAAGATGGCCTGTTTCTGGTGCCCAAAGTCATTGAGTGAGATCCTGCCCCGTATGAACCTGAATCACAGCATCAGCGCGATCGCGCGCGCCCTCGCTCAAGGCGAGTATTCCAGCGTTGAACTCACCCGCGCCTATCTCGAACAAATCGCCGCGCATGACGGCGCTCTCAACGCCTTCATCACCGTCACCGACGAACGCGCCCTGGAGCAGGCCAAAGCCGCCGACGCGCGCCGCGCCAAGGGTGAAAATCATCCGCTACTCGGCGTACCGCTGGCGCATCAGGACGTTTTCTGCACCGCTGGCGTGCGCAGCTCTGGCGCTTCGCGCATGTTGGATGACTTCATCGCTCCTTACGACGCCACGGTAGTAAGCAAGCTCGATCAGCTTGGCATG
>JAITMI010000389.1 GCA_031277435.1 Pseudomonadales bacterium | reverse complement strand
TTCTCGCCCGTGACTTCGGCGCGGGTGCGGGTCAGCAGCAAGGGTTGATCGCCGCGCAGGCGTTTGGCCAGGGCGGCGGCGATTTCCTCGGCGGGGACGTTGTGTTCCTGTTCATAACGGCGAATCAGTTCCAAATAGGATTCCAATTCGCCTTCGGCCAGGGTGTCGGTGATGTCCTGCATGAAGCGCGCGGTGCGGCGGTCGTTGATCAGCTCGGTTGAGGGCAGTTCCATCAATTCGATTTTTTTGCGCGTGGCTTTTTCGATGGCGCCGAGCAATCGTTGTTCACGCGGCGCGACGAACAGGATGGCGTCGCCTTCGCGGCCAGCGCGGCCTGTGCGGCCAATGCGGTGGATGTAGGTTTCTTCGTCGTAGGGAATGTCGTAATTCACGACGTGGCTGATGCGTTCCACATCGAGGCCGCGGGCGGCGACGTCGGTGGCGATCAATATATCGAGGCGGCCTTTGCGCAGTTTATCGACGGTGGCTTCGCGCAATTGTTGCGACATGTCGCCATTGAGCGGCGAGCTGGCGAAACCGCGCGCGGCGAGTTTGTCCGATAGTTCCACGGTGAGCGTCTTGGTGCGCACGAAAATAATCATGGCGTTGAAGGGCTCGGCTTCGAGGATGCGGGTGAGCGCGTCGAGCTTGTTGGTGCCGCGCACCGGCCAGTAGCGCTGGCGGATGGTGTCGGCGGAGACCGTTTTGACTTCGATCGTGACATGCTCCGGCTCGCGCAAATGTTGCGCGGCGATCTTGCGGATCGGCGGCGGCATGGTGGCGGAAAACAGCGCGATCTGCCGTTCTTGTGGCGCTTGTTCCAAAATCCATTCCACATCGTCGATAAAGCCCATGCGCAGCATTTCATCGGCTTCATCGAGCACGATGGTTTTGAGGCCCGACAAATCCAGCGTGCCGCGCCGCATGTGATCCATCACCCGCCCCGGCGTGCCCACCACTACGTGGCAGCCGCGGCGCAAGCCTTGCAATTGGCCGCGAAAATCCGAGCCGCCGTAGATCGGCAAGACGTGGAAGCCGGGGATGAAGGCGGCGTAAGTTTGAAACGCTTCGGCCACCTGGATGGCCAGCTCGCGCGTCGGCGCCAGTACCAGGGCTTGCGGCAGGGTTTGTTTCAGATCGATCCGGCTCAGAATCGGCAGCGCGAAGGCGGCGGTTTTGCCGGTGCCGGTTTGCGCCTGGCCGATCAAGTCGCGGCCCTCAAGCACCAGGGGAATGGTTTTTTCCTGAATCGGCGAGGGTTTTTCGTAGCCGACTTTTTCCAAAGCCTGCAACACGGGGGCGCTCAGCGCCAGGGCGCTGAAGGGGGTTGGGGTCGTCATGGGGAGGGCCTGGGGAGGCGGTGTAAGAGGGGGCGCGCATTATAGGGGAAAACCAGTGTAACTTAAACCTAAGAATGGCAAAGGGGTGCGTGGTAGGATTACAAGCCCGCTGACGGAACATGCCGCAATAGAAACATTTCGCCTATCCGTAGGGGCAGGCCCCCGTGCCTGCCCTTACTGACGATATCGCGGCACGATGGGCAGGCACAGGGGCCTGCCCCTACAAGTCTGGCGGCAGCGGATGCAGACCAGTTACTTCTCACGGCATTATTTTTATGCAGGTAAAACCCGAACAACTGCTCACTTCCTTGCGCCGGCAAGTGCCGCCTTTGCTGTGGCTGAGCAGCGACGAATCGCTCTTGTTGCAGGAGACTGGCGATGCCGTGCGCGGCTTCGCCAAGGAACAGGGGTTTACGGAACGCTTGGTATTGGAAGCGGGGCCGCATTTCGATTGGAATCTTTTGCTGGGCGCGAATCAGGAGCTTTCGCTGTTCGCCGAGCGCAAATTGATCGAGCTGCGCTTTGGCGCGCACAAGGTGGACGAGACGGCGCGTACGGCGCTGATGGAATATCTACAGAAACCCAATCCCGACAATCTGCTGCTACTGACTAGCGGTCAGCTCGACAAGCAAAGCCAAGGCACCAAATGGTTCAAGGAATTGGAACAAGCGGGGCTGTTTTGCCTGCTGTGGCCGGTGAAGGCGCAAGAGTTGCCGGGGTGGATTGGGCGGCGGCTGGCGGCGCAAGGGATTCATGCCGAGGCGGAGGCGCTGCAACTGTTGGCTGACCGGGTGGAAGGCAATCTCTTGGCGGCGGCGCAGGAGGCGGACAAATTGCGCCTCTTGGTCACGGGCGAAGGGCTGAGTGCGGCGGACGTGCAAGATCTCGTGGCCGATAACGCGCGTTACAGCGTGTTCGCCTTGATTGATGCCTGCCTGGGGGGCAACGGCGAACGCGCGCTGCGTATTTTGTCGCACTTGCGCGGCGAGGGGGAGGAAGCGCTCTACATCGTCGCTCTGCTGTGCAAGGAAATACGCGCGCTGGAGGCGATGCTGGCTGATCTCGCGCAGGGCCAGGCGCTGGGCGCGGTGCTGCAAAATCACCGGGTGTGGAGCAACAAACAGGCGCAAGTGAGCCGGGCGCTGCAAACGCATCGGCAAAGTTCGCTATTGGCCTTGCTCGAACGCGCGCGGCGCATTGATCAGAGCGTCAAGGGTTTGCTGAAATTGAACGAATGGGATGAATTAGGTGCGCTGGTCTTGCGTTTTTCAGATCCCCGACTGCTGGTCGGCGTGATATGAAGAACGCACCATCGGACCACTGGCCACGTGCCTGAAGCCGATTTCCAAGCCGATGCGCTCGTAATCGGCGAATTCATCCGGATGCACGAAGCGGTCCACCGGCAGATGATTGCGGCTCGGCTGCAAATATTGACCGATCGTCACCATATCGATGTGATGCGCGTGCATGTCCTCCAAGACTTGTAGCACTTCCTCGCGCGTCTCGCCCAGGCCCACCATGATGCCGGACTTGGTGATGACTTCGGGCGCCAGCGCCTTGTACTTTTTGAGCAAGTCGAGCGACCACTGGTAATCGGAGCCGGGACGCACTTTTTTGTACAGCGAAGGTACGGTTTCCAGATTGTGGTTGAACACGTCGGGCTGAGTGGCGCTGAGAATGTTGAGCGCGATGTCGCCGCGGCCACGGAAATCCGGCACCAGCACTTCCACCTTGATGCCGGGGTTGAGCCGGCGCGTTTCGCTGATGCAGCGGGCGAAATGTTCGGCGCCGCCATCAAGCAGATCGTCGCGGTCCACCGAGGTGACCACCACGTAACGCAGGCGCATTTCCGCGATGGCTTCGGCCAGTTCCAAGGGTTCGTTTTGTTGCAGCGGATTGGGGCGGCCATGCGCCACGTCGCAGAAGGGGCAGCGGCGGGTGCAGATGTCGCCCATGATCATGAAGGTGGCGGTGCCGCCGCTGAAACATTCGCCGAGATTGGGGCAAGCCGCTTCCTCGCACACGGAGCTGAGCTTGTGGCGGCGCAAAATTTCCTTGATGTTTTGCACGCGCTCGCCGTGGCCGATGCGGGCGCGGATCCACTCGGGCTTGCGCGGCAATTCCGTGGTGGGAATCACCTTGACCGGGATGCGCGCCACTTTTTCGGCGCCGCGCAGCTTTTCACCTTGGACCACTTTTACTGGGCGGGGATCGACGGACTGCGCTTCGGACATTGGCGGGGACTCACTGAACGGAAAAGGCGGCGATTATAGCGCAGGACGCGGCGGCCCCGCGGCGAGTTCTTGTAGCAGAATCGCCAACAGCCGTTCCCGCGCCAAGGTAAAGAGCGTCGTATCGGCTTCGGGCAAAAGCTCGCGCAGCGAGGTGGCGCGCAGGCCGGCGTAGCCGCAGGGGTTGATCCAGGTGAAAGGGGTGAGATCCATGTCGATATTGAGGCTGAGCCCGTGCAACGAACAGCCGCGGCGGATACGCAGGCCCAGCGCGGCGATCTTGGCGTTTTGCACGTAGACGCCCGGCGCTTGCGGGCGCAGTTCGCCCTCGATGCCGAATTCGCGCAAGAGGCGCAGGATGGAACGCTCGATCAAGTCCACCAGAGCGCGCACGCCATAGCCCTTGCGGCGCACGTCGAGCAGAAAATACACCACCAATTGGCCGGGGCCGTGGTAGGTCACCTGCCCGCCGCGATCGGTTTGTACGATGGGAATGCCGTGAGGGTCGAGGATGTGTTCGGCCTTGCCGGTCTGGCCTTGGGTGAACACGGGGTCGTGTTCGAGCAGCCAGAGTTCATCCGGCGTGTCATCGTTGCGTTCAGCGGTGAAGCGCCGCATCGCGTCCCAGACTTCCTGATAGGCCCGGCGGCCCAGCCAACGCACTTCGCAGGCTATTTGATTCATGCCGAGCTGAGCGCTTAGAGCACCATCTGCACCCGCCCGCTGGCCTTCAGATCGGCGAATAGCGCGGCGATCTGCTCGGGGCCGGTGGCGGTGATGACGGCGGTGACACTGAGATACTTATCGTTGCGGCTCGGGCGCAGCGCCACGGAGCCCGGATCGAAGCCGGGGTCGTGGCGCTGAATGATGCCGATCATGGCATGGGTGAAGTCATGCGCGTTGAGCCCCATCACCTTGATGGGATACGCGCAGGGATATTCTATTTTTGGCGCTTCTGGTGCCGTCGTCATGCGCGATCAGCTCAAGAGCGACAGGAAGAACAGATACAGCCAATCCATGAAGCGCTTCCACAGGCCGCCGCGCTCGACATCTTGCAGCGCCACCACGGGGCCGTCGTAATACACCTGATCGCCCAGGCTCACCTTGACGCGGCCCAGTTCCTGACCCACGCTGAGCGGGGCCTTGATGGTCTCGTCCAGGGTCAGTTCGGTGACGAGGTTGGCGCCCTGCCCGCGCTGAATCGTGCGCACCAAGGATTCCCGCACGCCGACCGGCACTTCGTTGGCCGCGCCGGACCATACTCTGGCGGTCTCTAGCACCTGATCGGCGCTGAACAACTGATGGGTTTCAAAGAAACGGAACCCATAGGTCAATAACTTCTGCGTTTCCTGCGCGCGCGCATCAGGGGATTCGGCGCCCATCACTACCGTGATCAAACGCATGTCGTCGCGTACCGCCGAGGCTACCAGGCAGTATTTGGCGTCATCGGTGAAGCCGGTTTTCATGCCATCCACGGTGCGGTCGCTGAACAGCAGGGTATTGCGATTGGATTGACGGATGTTGTTGTAGGTGAATTCACGTTCGCCGTTCATCTTGTACGCCTCGGGGAAGCGGGTGATGGCGGCGCGCGCCAAAATGGCGAGATCGCGCGCGGAGGCTACATGGTCGGCGGCGGGCAGGCCGGAGGCATTGACGAAATGCGAATTGTTCATGCCCAAGAGATTGGCGTGTTGATTCATCAGATCGGCGAAGGCATCCTCGCTGCCGGCGATGTGCTCGGCCAGCGCGATGCTGGCATCGTTACCGGACTGAATGATGATGCCGCGCATGATGTCCTCCAGGCGCACATGCGTGCCTTCCTGAATGAACATTTTGGAACCTTCCGTTTTCCATGCCTTGACGCTGACGAACACTTCATCGTCCAGCGAGATATTGCCGGCGGCGATTTCGTTGTCGGCCACGTAGGTGGTCATGATCTTGGTCAGGCTGGCTGGCGCCAGGGGCGTGTCGGCGTTTTCTTCGACCAGTATCTCGCCGGTGGCGGCATCCATCAGGATGTAGCTGATGGCGTTGATCTGCGGCGGACGCGGTATCACCTGCGGCTGTTGCGCGTTGGCGGCGGGAGCCGGCGCTTGATTTTGCGCTTGCGCGGGGGCGCCCAGCACACAGGCCAGCACCAGCGCGCCCAGCCGCAGACCGGTGGGGAAACGTAACCAGGAGCTTAGGTTCTTCTGCATCATCATCTGCATCATTATCATCTCTCGTCATTCTCTCGCGTTATGCTGGCAACCTGCCCCGCTCTTTGGGCGCCACACAGGCTGCATGGGTTCAAATACGCACCCGGAACGGCGTTCCCAGGCGCGCGGATTCAAGGCTATTGACCAACTCCCGCGCCAGCGCCTCGTCCCTCACGGGGCCTACCCGCACCTTGTGCAGGCCAGCGGCGGCGTCGGTCTGTATAAAGACCTCCATCGGGGTCATTTCGCTCAAGCGCGCCACCAGCGAGCGGGCGCTTTCCAGATTGGCGAAGGCGCCGACTTGCAGGTATTCATTGCCTTCGCCCCGCTCAATGCGCAGGCGCTCGGCGGCGACGGTTTCAACTTCATTGTCCTGCATCACCGGCGCCGTGGCCACTTGCACCGGCGGGCTCGGCA
>JAITMI010000171.1 GCA_031277435.1 Pseudomonadales bacterium | reverse complement strand
CCGCTACTTCGATGTAATCATCCGTTTCCGCTTCCAGGTGAATGCCTTTAAGTTTGAATTCGATAACGATGCCGGGGAAATCCTCGCGGAACAGAATGTTACTGGCCTGACCGATCAATAAATGCGGCACCGGGTGTTCGCGCAGCCATTGGCACAAGGCGGGCAATTGTGCTTCCCTGGTAATTTCAGTGAAATAACGCGCGCGCGCGGCGACATGAAAAGTGTTGAGGTGGTACAACTCCACCTCGTGTTGAACCTGCAAGTCAGTCACGGGCGTGCTCCGCCTGCAGGCGTTCGATCAGGTCTTGCAGGAGAATAGCGCTGGCTTCCTCGCACAAATCGAGCACCAGTTCAAAACCCTCCGCGCCTTGTTCATAAGGGTCGGGAACGCTGCGGTAACCGCGCAAGCCCTCGCCTAAAAATAGCGCCAGTTTGTGCTGATGTTGCGGCGGGCAGCGTGCTTGCAAATCGCGCAGGTTTTGCCAGTCCATCGCCATGATGTAGTCGAAGCGCGCGAAATCCTCGTCGCTTACCTGGCGCGCGCGCTGCGTGCTCAAATCGTAATCGCGCAGCGCGGCATGGCGCATGGAACGCGCATCGGGCTGCTCGCCCACATGCCAGTTGGAGGTGCCAGCGGAATCGACGTGGATGATCTCCGCCAAGCCTGCCTGCCGCACTTGTTTTTGGAACGTGGCTTCAGCGGTGGGCGAACGGCAGATGTTGCCCAGGCATACCATCAATACCTTGAGTTTGGCAGTGTCAGTCATGCGAGGCTCCCTGGCGCAGCAAGGCGCGCACTTGTTCCAGATCTTCCGGCGTATCGACGCCAGCGGGAATCGGCGCAGAGCCGGCTTCAGCGTGAATGTTGATGCCTTGCGCCATCGCGCGCAGTTGTTCCAGTTTTTCGCACTCTTCCAAAGCCGCCGCTGGCCAGCGCACGAATTGTTGCAACACCCGCACGCGATAAGCGTAGAGCCCGATATGGCGTTTCGCCAGCGCGAGCGTGGCCGCCGTGATGCCTTCGCGCGGCCAGGGGATCGGCGCGCGCGAGAAATACAGCACTTTGCCATTGGCGTCGCATACCAGTTTTACCGCGTTGGGATTTTGGAACTCGGCTTCATCCTTGACCGGCGCGTACAAAGTACAGATGCCAAACTCTGGCCTAGCCGCAAGATTCGCCGCCACTTGATCGATTACCGCGGGCGGAATCAAAGGCTCGTCGCCTTGCACGTTGACCACGATGGTGTCCGGTGCATAGCCGGCTTTGGTGACAACTTCGGTGATGCGGTCAGTGCCGGAATTATGGCTTGGATCGGTCATGCACACGCGCAGCGCATGAGTGTTGCACAAGGCTTCGATGCGCGCATCGTCGGTGGCGACGATGACCTCCCGGGCGGCGCTTTGACGCGCGCGCTCCACGACGTGCAATAACATCGGCTTGCCGGCGATGTCGCACAGCGGTTTGCCAGGCAGGCGCGCCGATTGATAACGGGCGGGAATGACGACGATGAAATCAGTGGACACGGCGGCGCTTCAACTTTTCCGGTGGGCTTTTTCTTCGACGCTCAGCGTTCTGGCTTCGCTGTCGAGCATCACCGGGATACCGTCGCGAATCGGAAAGGCAAGCCCATCCGGGTAACAGATCAATTCCGCCGCACTCTGATCGTAATACAGCGGACTCTTGCACAGCGGGCACACCAGGATGCTGAGGAGTTTTTTATCCAACATGAATGTCTCGTCGCGGCGAAAGTTTTAGGATTAAAAAAGTTTTTGGATTAAATCCGCGTGAATTTGTTCAAAAAATCTTGCTGGCAATTCCGCGTCCACCCGCAAGGCCCAATGCCGCCCATCGGCGAAAGCGCGGTATTTTACGGCGTCTTTCTCGGTCATCAAGACTGGCAGAGCGTCGGCGAAATCGAGCTCCGCGCGCTGCCACCTCTGGTGATCGGCGTAAGCGTGCGCAATGATAACAAAACCCAGCTCGCGCAGGCTGTGGAAAAAACGCTCAGGATTGCCGATGCCAGCCACCGCGTGTACCGGGCCTTGGCCAAATTCCCGCTGCCATTCAGCCACGCTGAGCGCGCGGCCATTTTGCAAGGCGTGCAAGCCCTGCGGCTTCAGGTGCATGTTGAAGCGCGGCGTCTTGAAATTGGGTAAAGGCGCTCTCGCTTCGCCGTTGATTACCACGCAAGTGACCGTATCAAGCCGCGCTGGCGGCTCGCGCAAGGGGCCGGCGGGCAGGAGGCGGCCATTGCCAAGGCCGCGCGCGCCATCCACCACGGCGATTTCGATATCGCGCGCGAGGGCGTAATGCTGCAAGCCGTCGTCGCACACCAGAACATCGGCTTGCAACTCTGTTTCGGCATGGCGCGCGGCGCGCGCGCGTGAAGGATCAACCAGCACCGGGCAGCCAGCGCGCAAGGCCAATAGCAAGGCTTCGTCGCCGCTTTGCGCCACCGGCGTGGCGGCGTTTACCAAGAGCGGATACGCAACGCTTTTACCGCCATAACCGCGGCTGAGAATCACCACGCGCAGGCCGCGCGCTTGCAGCTCTTGCGCCAGCGCCAGCGTGAGCGGCGTTTTGCCGGCGCCGCCCACACTGATATTGCCGCACACGATCACCGGCGCCTTGGCGCGATAAGCGCCGCGTTCGAGCCGGCGGCGGCGGCGCGCGGCGAGCTTGCCATACAGCCAGGCCAAAGGCTGCAAGAGGCGCAACCACGGCGCTTGCGCATACCAGGCGGCGGGCAAGGCGCGTTTGAGATTCATGGCTCGGCGATGATTTCGGTGAACTGCATGCTGTGCAGTTGCGCGTAAGCGCCGCCCAATTTCAGCAAGGCTTGATGCGTGCCCTGCTCCACGATCTGGCCCTGCTCCAT
>JAITMI010000151.1 GCA_031277435.1 Pseudomonadales bacterium | reverse complement strand
CGCGCCGCGCAAGCGCAGCAGCAGCGGCTGCGCGCGCAGGACATCAACGCGCTGGCCCTGCTGGCCGGCGTACCGGCGGAAGCGCTGCCGATTCCGCCCATGCCGCCGGTCGCGCCGCCGCAAGCGCCCGCCGACCACACGCAACTGGCCGCCGCGCCCGCGTCCACCGCGCCGCTGCCCGCCTTCGCCGAGATTCCCGCCGGCCTGCCGTCCGACCTTTTGCTGCGCCGCCCGGACATCCGCGCCGCCGAGCAGCAACTGATCGCCGCCAATGCCAACATCGGCGCCGCGCGCGCGGCGTTTTTCCCGCGCATTTCGCTGACCGCCGGCCTGGGGCGCGTCAGTGACACGCTGGGCCACTTGTTGAGCAACAGCCCGACCGTGAGCGCGTGGAACTTCGTCGGCGATCTCACGCTGCCGCTCTTCGACTTCGGCCGCAACAGCGCCAATCTGGAAGTCGCCGAAGCCGTGCGCGAAGCCGCCGTGGCGCAGTACGAACAGGCCATCCAGACCGCCTTCCGCGAAGTGGCCGACGCGCTGGCGGGCCGCGCCACCTATGCCGACCAGCTCGCCGCGCTGCAAGCGCAGGCCGAAGCCGAGCGCGAACGCTACCGCCTGTCCGACTTGAGCTACCGCAACGGCGCCGCCAGTGACCTGAACCTGCTCGACGCCCAGCGCGCGCTGTTCGCCACCGAACAGGCGGTGGCGCAGGTGCGCCTCGCGCAGCGCGTCAACGAAGTCGCGCTGTACAAGGCGCTGGGCGGGGGGTGGTAGTTCAGGAGTCAGAAGTCAGAGGACAGGGATCAGAGGGCAGAGCGGCAGCGTTTTCGGTACTGTTTTCTGAGAAATTGGTTATACTGGCGTAACCAATGTATATTGTTCTGGATACTTGTGCGCTGGTGGCTGCCATGCGTTCCCGACGGGGAGCCAGTCAGCAGTTGTTGCGGCGTTTGCCGTCGCCGCGTTTCACGCCTGCGTTGTCCGTGGCGCTGTACGTGGAGTGGCAAGCTGTGTTGACTCGCCCCGAACACTTACCGCCGGGCATGACCGCCGCCCAAATGCAGAGTTTTTTGCGGTATCTGGCCTCCATCGCCCACCTGCAAGACGTGCATTACCTGTGGCGGCCTTTTCTGCGTGACCCAGATGATGACATGGTGTTGGAATGCGCGGTGGCCTCTGGCAGCCGCTATATCGTTACGCATAACGTCAAGGATTTTCGCCGCTCTGATCAATTGGGCCTCAAAGCCCTCACGCCAGCCGATTTTCTGCAACTTCCGGAGATTTCCCCATGACTGCATTGACTATCCGCCTGCCCGACTCGGTACACCGCAAGATCAAGGAACTGGCCGCGGATGATGGTATTTCGGTGAATCAATTCATCGCCAGCGCCGCCGCCGAAAAAATGGCCAGCGTAATGACCCTGGACTGGTTACGCGCGCAAGCCTCACAAGGCCGCCGGGAAGATTTCCTCGCCTTGCTGGATGCCGCGCCCAATGTCCCGCCGCCCTCTGGCGATACGCCGGTGTAAGAGCGAGCCCATACCGTAAATACTCATACCAGTTCACGCCGCCGGCGCGATTTGCGACACGATCATGCCATCGAGCAGCTTGACGATGCGGTTGCCGAAGCGGGCGTTGTCGGCGGAGTGGGTGACCATCACCACGGTGGCGCCGGCGGCGTTGAGTTCGCTGAGCAGTTGCATTACTTCGTCGCCGCGTTCTGAATCCAGGTTGCCGGTGGGTTCGTCGGCCATGATGACGTTGGGGCGGTTGACGATGGCGCGCGCTACCGCCACGCGCTGCTGCTGGCCGCCCGAAAGCTGCTGCGGAAAATGCCGGGCGCGGTGGCTCATGCCCACTTGTTCCAATACTTCATTGACGCGCGGTTTGCGCAGCGCGTTGGAGGCTTTGTTGTATTGCAGCGCCAGGTCCACGTTCTCGTACACCGTCAATTCGTCGATCAGGTTGAAGTTCTGGAACACAAAGCCAATATTGGCCCTGCGCAGCGGCGCGCGGCGTTCTTCCTTGTACTTGGCCACGTCCTCGCCCAGAAAGCGGTAAACGCCGCCGCTGGGCGTGTCAATCAGGCCCAATAGATGCAGCAAGGTGGATTTGCCGCAGCCAGAAGGCCCCATGATGGAAACGAATTCGCCTTGTTTGACCTTCAGGGCAATGCCGTCCAAGGCGGCGGTTTCCACTTCGGTGGTGCGGTACAGTTTGGTCAATTGTTCGGTTTCGATAATCATTTGTTTGTCTCAAGGATCGTGGCTAAAGATAGTGGTTAAGGATCGTTAATGGACCGTTTCATTCATAATGCAGCGCTTGCGCCGGATCGCCGCGCGCGGCTTTGTAGGATTGCAAGGCAATCGTGGCGTAAGCGATGGCGAGCGCCGCCAGCGTGGCGATGACAAACGCCAAAGGATCAATGCCCGCGCGGTAAGCGAAGCTGGACAGCCATTTATTGATCGCCAGCCAGGCTAAGAGCGATCCCAACAGCGCGCCCGCCAATACCAGGTCCAGCACCTTGCGCGACAATAGCGCGATGATTTGCCAGGAACTGGCGCCCAGCACTTTACGGATGCCAATTTCGCGCGTGCGCTGTTCGGTGGTGAAGGCGGCGAGGCCATAGAGGCCAAGGCAGGAAATGAAAATGCACAGCGTGGCGAAAATACCGATCAGTTGCATGAGATTGGTTTCGGATTGATAACTCGTATCCAGCAGGTCGTCCAAAAATGCGAACTGGAAGGGTCTGGCCGGGTCAATGTCTCTAAGGGTTTGTTCGATAAAAGTGATCGTATCTCGCAAATCTTCGCCGCTGACGCTGACCACCAGGTTCAGCGGCACTATTATTCTGACTGCTCCGGTATCCTGTCTATAGTCGCCAGAATTAGTGTGTATGACGGCGGGGCCGATGCTTTGATGCAAGGAGGCGAAATTGAAATCCTTGACCACGCCGATCACCGATTTTTCACCGATTTTTTTCCCTAGCGCCTGATCGCCCCAGCCCATGCGTCTGACCAAGGCTTCATTGACGATGACATTGGCGGCATCAGTGCCGAAACTTGGGTCAAAATAACGGCCCTCGGCCAGTTGTAGCTGCATGACTTGCGGAAAATCCATGCTTCCCACAAAACGGGCAGCGCTGATGTCTTCCATCGAGCCATTCAGGCTTTCCACCGACGTTGTACCAGCGATGTCCGCTCCTTGCGCTATACCGATCATGCTCTCACCTAATATCGACCTGCTACTGGTGGCCACGCCCGTTATACGCGGATTTTGTAACAATGCGTTTTTTATCGTCTCCGTTTGCTGTAGCACGCCGATGGAGCCCTCAAAGGGAGCGTAACCATCCCAGGGAATGATGAGTTTATTGGTTTTTTCAAAACCAAGATCCTTGTTGGCGACGTAGCGCATTTGCTGCATCATCAAAATGGCGCTGGCGATTACCAGCACGGTAATGGTGAACTGCGTGAACACCAGCGTGGCGCGGAATCTGGCGCTGCTGTTATCGCTGTTTTTATTGCCAACCAGCGCCGTCAGCGGCTGCCACGACGACAAATAAAGCGCCGGATACAGCCCCGCCAACAGCCCAACGCCAAGGCTGAACAGCGCGGCGTAGGCGATCAGTTCGGGCTCTTGCGTCAAGTGCAGCGTCAGCGGTTTGTTCAGCAAGTTATTGATGCCGGTAAAATAGAACACCAGTTCCACCAGCATCAAACCAAGCACCGTGGCGATGGCCGCGTATAGCAGTGATTCACACATAAATTGCGCGATCAAGGCGCCGCGGCCAGCGCCAAGAATTTTGCGCATTCCAACTTCCCTGGCGCGCTTGGTGGAACGAGCGGTAGCCAAGTTCATGTAATTGATGCAGGCCACCAGCAAAATAAACAGCGCCACCGCCGCGAAAGCATAGAGGTAATACAGATTGGCGCGCGGCTCGTCGTCATCGACCGTTGAGTACAAATGCACATCCGCCAAAGGCTGTAACCAACTGCGCCAGCGCAGGCCACGCGGCCCGAAGCGTTCCTTCATATGCTTGTCGTAGAAAGCCTGGGAAACTTCGGCCCAATCG
>JAITMI010000126.1 GCA_031277435.1 Pseudomonadales bacterium | reverse complement strand
TGAAGTCGCCAAAAGCGCTTGGCGCGCCGCCGCCGTCCTCGTCCCCGATACGCAAAAGACGGACCTGGCCGAAGAATTGGCCGCCCAATTCGGCCGCGGTAACCGGGAAGTACAACTCAGCCTGAGCCGCGCGTTGATCTCCCTTGGCAAAGACGTAATCGACCCCGTTCTACGCAAGGCAATAACGAGCAACGACCCACGCATCCACGCGCACGCAAACGCCACCGAACGGCTCCTGCACGAGCAGGACGCGGGCTCCGAGCTCGCCCTCCACGAAGCAAAGCGGATATTCGCGCTCGGCAAAGCGTGAATAAGGCAAAAACTCAGAAGCGAAAAGTCACAACACTCAACAGACTGGAAGATGCAAAGGCCCAGGAGAGGGCGAAGCCGCGCGTTTACGACGCACCGCGTCGTGCGCGGCGTAGCGGCTGCGCGGACACGCGCAGCCTGGATAGTCCCCTCTGGCTCGAAGCCACGAAACTATCACCCTAAACAGTATTGGAAGGAGCAGAATATGGTTGGTGCCCAGGAGAGGACTTGAACCTCCACGGCCTTGCGGCCACTAGCACCTGAAGCTAGCGTGTCTGCCATTTCACCACCTGGGCATGGATGGGGCTGGTTACAGAGGCGCGCAATTTACAGAGGCGCCCCGTGCTTGTCAAATGCCCTGCGCGGGGTTTTGCCGGGGATACGTTATACTGCCGCCACTTTTATTCAGGCTGCGCCGATGCCCAAGTCCCCCAAGCCAACGCCCGATCTGCCCAACCCCAATGCTGACCCCTTCGCACAGCGCGAGGCGGCGCGTTACGAAAACCCCATTCCCAGCCGGGAATTCATCTTGGAGCACCTGCAAAAGCGCGGCCAGCCGGCCACGCACCTGGAGTTGTGCCAGGAGTTGCTGCTGTTCACCGCCGAGGCGCAGGAAGCCTTGCAGCGCCGCCTTTATGCCATGACCCGCGATGGCCAGCTCGTTGCCAACCGGCGCGGCGCTTTTGGTTTGCTCGACAAAATGCACCTGGTCAAAGGCCATATTCTGGGCCACAAGGATGGTTTTGGGTTTGTAGTTCCAGAAGACGGCTCGCCCGACCTGTTCCTCAGCCCCCGCCAGATGCGCCAGGTGTTCAATGGCGACGTGGTGCTGGCCAAGGTCTCCAGCGTCGATAACCAGGGCCGCCTTGAAGGCCGCATCGTGGAAGTATTGGAACGTAAGAGCAACGAACTGGTGGGGCGTTTCTACCACGAACAAGGTTTCGGCGTGGTAATGCCGCACAATAAACGCATCACCCAGGAAATTCTGATTCCGCCGAAGAAGCACAAAAACGCGCATGACGGCGACTTCGTGGTGGTGCGCATCACGCAATTCCCGCATGAGCATCACAAGGCTACTGGTGAAGTCATCGAGGTATTGGGCGATGTCAGCACGCCGGGCATGGAAGTGGAATTGGCGCTGCGGATGCACGAAATTCCGTATGAATGGCCCGCCGCGGTGCCGCGCGAGGTGAAGCGTTTTCCCGCTACCGTCAATGGCGATGACTACCCCGAGCGGGTGGATTTGCGCCAATTGCCTTTCGTTACCATCGACGGCGAGGACGCCAAGGATTTCGACGATGCCGTGTATTGCGAGCGCCGCCGCGGCAAGGGTTTTACCTTGTACGTGGCGATCGCCGATGTGTCGCATTATGTGGAGATTGGCAGCGCGCTCGACGTGGAAGCGCAATTGCGCGGCAATTCGGTGTATTTCCCCGGCCATGTGATTCCCATGCTGCCGGAACAACTCTCCAACGGCCTGTGCTCGCTCAAGCCCAATGAAGACCGCCTGGTGATGGTGTGCGAACTCGACATCGACAAAAGCGGCGAAATTGAACACTATTGTTTTTACGAAAGTATCATTCACTCGCAAGCGCGGCTCACCTACACCGAAGTGGCGGCGCTGTTGCAAGCGCCCAAATCGCAAGCCGATGCGTTATTGCAACAGCGTCTGAGCGAAAAACACGCGGCGCTCTTGCCGCCCTTGAAAGATATTTATGCGCTCTACAAGCAATTATTGCAGGCGCGCAGCGCGCGCGGCGCTTTGGATTTCGAGACGGTGGAAACCCGTATCGTGTTTTCCGAGCAGCGCCGCATCAAGGAAATCATCCCGGTGGAACGCAACGACGCGCACCGCTTGATCGAGGAGTGCATGTTGTGCGCCAACGTCGCCGCCGCTGATCTCTTGCAATCCGCCAAACTGCCCACGCTGTACCGCGTACACGAAGGGCCGAGCGCGGAAAAATTGGAAAATCTTTACAGTTTTTTGCGCGGCATCGGCATTGGCATCGCGCCCAAGAAGAAGCCTACGCCGCAGGATTATCAGCATATTCTCGCGCGCCTGAAGGATCGCCCCGACCGCGCCTTGCTGCAAACGCTGGTGATCCGCTCGCTGATGCAGGCGGTTTATCAGCCAAAAAATCTCGGCCATTTTGGCCTTGGTTTCGATGCCTATACGCATTTTACTTCGCCGATCCGCCGTTATTCCGACCTTTTAGTGCATCGCGGCATCCGCGCCCTGATCCGCGCCCACAAGCCAGTTTGCGGCGTTTACCGCACCAGTAATGACAAGCCGCTCAAACGCGACAGCGCCTACCCTTACAAGCTGGCGGAATTGGAACATTTGGGCCTGCATTTGTCGCAAACCGAGCGCCGCGCCGATGCCGCCACCTGGGACGTGGTGAACTGGCTCAAGTGCGAATACATGCAAAGCCGCATTGGCGAGGAATTCGCCGGCATGGTGGTGGGCGTAACCAGCTTTGGCCTGTTCGTGGATTTGATCGACGTGCATGTGGAAGGATTGGTCCATATCACCGTGCTGAGCAATGATTACTACCACTTCGACGCCGTCAACCACACGCTCACCGGCGAACGCAGCGGCCATTGCTACCGCCTCGGCGACCAGGTGCGGGTGGTGGTGGCGCAGGTTGATCTCGATGCACGCAAAATCGAACTGCACCTGCTCGACAGCCAAAGCCAAGGCCCTGGCCGCGCCCTGCCGCGGCGGCAGCGCCAAGGCGGCCGGCGCGACGACAAACAGCAGCGTGGCAAGCGGCGCTGGCGCTGAAACTGGCACTGAGAGAAAAGCGTATGAAAAAAACTTTTTCCTTCCGTGATCCGCGCCGTCAAGCGCCTGCGCCAGAGAAAGCCGTCGCAAAACTCCCCGCACGTCATTCCGCGCGTAGCGAAGCGAAGTCGCGGAATCCACCAAAGCCGCGCAATCCAGCATCGCATGGATTCCGCGACTTCGCGCGGAATGACAACGGAGAAATAAACCACTCTCTTGCGGCGCCCGCTGAAGCGCGTGGCGATGATTACGTATTCGGCCTGCACGCGGTAACAGCGCTGCTCAAACATCATCCGCACAGCGTTGTGGAACTATTGTTACAGCAAGGCCGCCACGACCCGCGCATGGCGGCCATCGTGGAACGCGCGCAAGCGCTCAAATTGCCTTATGCCGAAGTGCCGCGCGCGGAACTGGATGAGATCGTCAATGGCGT
>JAITMI010000068.1 GCA_031277435.1 Pseudomonadales bacterium | reverse complement strand
GGTCAGCATTATGCAGGCGCCGCCGCTGTGCGTCGTGATGCAGCCACCAGACCATTGCAATGGTTGCCAAGATAAAGAGAGGAAAGAAAATCAACGGTCAAGCTCCAGGAAGAACTGGCGGCATTTTAACAAGGTACTGGAACGCGGTAAGCCGTAAATTATCACCAAAGCGGGCTAACTTGCTCCGCCGCACGCGCAAGCGCGGCTCACGAGGCATTGATCAGGGCTTGGCGGCGGATACGGCTACTTTTTGCACGACGCAAAGGGCGCTTTTTGCTATGCTGCGCGCCAATTTTCAGGCCGCACCGCCATGACCCCCGCCATTTCCATTCGCAACCTGCACAAGACCTACGACAACGGGCATCGAGCCCTCAACGGCATCAGTCTCGATGTCAAACAAGGTGATTTCTTCGCGCTCTTGGGCGCCAACGGCGCTGGTAAATCCACCACCATTGGCGTGATTTCCACCTTGGTGCGCAAGACCTCCGGCAGCGTGGAAGTGTTCGGCAAAAACGTCGACATCAATACCTACGAAACCAAACTCGACCTTGGCGTAGTGCCGCAGGAAATCAATTTCAACCATTTTGAAAAAGTGTTCGACATCGTGGTCACCCAAGGCGGCTATTACGGCATGCCGCTCAAACTGGCCAAGGAGCGCGCCGAAAAATACCTGCGCCAGTTGGGCCTGTGGGAAAAACACAATCAGCCAGCGCGCACGCTGTCGGGTGGCATGAAGCGGCGTCTTTTGATCGCGCGCGCCTTGGTGCATGAGCCGCGCTTGTTGATCCTCGACGAGCCGACCGCCGGCGTCGATATCGAACTGCGCCGTTCCACCTGGGAGTTTTTGCAAGGCATCAACAAAACCGGCACCACCATCATTCTCACCACGCATTATCTCGAAGAAGCCGAGCAGCTGTGCCGCAACATCGCCATGATCGACAAGGGCGAAATCGTGGTGAACACCTCGATGAAGGAACTGCTGCAAACCCTGAACCAGGAATTGTTCGTGTTCGACACCTTCACGCCTCTGCAGCAAGCGCCGGAACTTACTGGGTTCAGCGCGACTCTGGTGGACGAAACCACGCTGGAAATCGGCCTGCGCCGCGACCAGAACCTCAATCAGATATTTGAACAATTGAGCGCGCTTGGCATCAGCGTAAAGAGCATGCGCAATAAATCCAACCGTCTGGAGCAGTTGTTCGTATCACTGCTGCACAAGCCTCAAGCCTGAAATTTTCGCATGAATACTTCCTATAAATTGATCGCCCTGCAAACCATCGTCATCAAGGAAGTGCGCCGCTTTCTGCGCATCTGGGTGCAAACGCTAGTACCGCCGGTAATCACCATTGCCTGGTATTTCGTGATTTTTGGCAATTTGATCGGCAGCCGCATCGGCAACATGGGCGGCTATTCTTACATGGAATTCATCGTGCCAGGCTTGATTATGATGGCGGTAGTGAACAACTCCTACGCCAACGTGGTGTCTTCCTTTTTTGGCCAAAAATTTCAGCGCAGCGTGGAAGAATTGTTGGTATCGCCGGTGCCCAATCACATTATTTTGATTGGTTTCGTCGCCGGCGGTGTGGCGCGCGGTTTCGCGGTGGGCTTCATCGCCTCGGTGATTTCGCTGTTTTTCAGCGGCTTGCACATGCACAACCTGCTGGTGACTGTCTTGGTGGTGCTCTTGTCCTCGGTGGTGTTTTCCCTCGGCGGCTTCATCAACGCGGTATTCGCGCGCAATTTTGACGATATTTCCATCATCCCCACCTTCATCCTGACGCCGCTGATCTACCTCGGCGGCGTATTTTATTCCGTGCAATTATTGCCTGACACCTGGCGCATCGTGTCGCAGTTCAACCCGATTTTTTACATGATCAACGCCTTCCGCTACGGCGTGCTGGGCGTCAGCGACATCAGCGTGAGTTACGCCTTCGCTATTTTGCTGTTGTTCACGGCGGTCTTGTTCGCCATTTCGATGTATCTCTTGCGCCGTGGTAAGGGGCTGCGTCACTGATGAAGGGGTCGATTCCACTGGGCCAGCCAAGCGCCTATCCCACAAAGTACGACGCCACGCTATTGGCGCCCTTGCCGCGCGCGCCAAACCGGCAAAAACTCGGCCTTTCCGGCGCCTTGCCGTTTTGCGGCGCCGATATCTGGAATGCTTACGAAATTTCCTGGCTGAATCCCGCCGGCTTGCCGCAAGTGGCGCGCGGGCGTTTCATCGTGGCCTGTGATTCGCCGAACCTGATCGAATCGAAATCGCTCAAACTGTATTTGAATTCGCTGAATCAGGAAGTTTTCGCCAGCCGCGACGCGCTGCGCGAACGCATCGCGCGGGATCTCAGCGCCGCCGCCGGTACTGAGGTAACGGTATTCTTGCAACCCTTCAGCGGTATGCAGGAATTATTGGAAGCGCCCGATGGCCTGTGCCTCGATACTCTGGATGTGGAATGCCAGGTCTACCAACCCGACCCCTCGCTGCTACGTCTGGCCGATGCCAGCGCCACCTTCACCGCGCTGGTGGATGAAGTGTTATATACCGATCTTTTCCGCTCACGCTGCCCCATCACCGGCCAGCCCGATTGGGCCACCGTAACCCTGTGCTATCAAGGCGCGCAAATCGATCATGAATCGCTATTGCGTTATCTGGTGTCGTACCGCCTGCACGATGATTTTCACGAACATTGCGTGGAACGTATATTTTGCGACATTCTGGAACGCTGCCAACCGCAATCCTTGAGCGTGGAAGCAAACTTCCTGCGCCGCGGCGGGCTCGACATCAACCCAGTGCGCAGCAGCAGCGAAATGACCAATTACAGCGCCTTGCCGCGTTACAACCGGCAATGAATTGATAAATGAAAAAGAGAGGATGCCCATGGACGCCCTGACCGCCCTGCAAACCCGCACCGCCGCGCCACGCCTGGTGGAGCCCGCGCCACAAGGCGCCGCCTTGGATGCCATTCTCAAAGCCGGCCTGCGCGCGCCCGACCACGGCATGTTGCGCCCCTGGCGATTTCTCGTGGTGAGCGGCGACGCGCGGCGCAAGCTGGGCGAACTGTTCGTCGAAGCCATGCAGCCCGACACCGAGGAACGCCGCAAAAAATTGCTGGAATCTCCACTACGCGCGCCGCTCTTGATCGTCGGCATCGCCACGCCAAAGGAAAAGGACGGCGTTCCCGCCATCGAACAGATCAACTCCACGGCGGCGGCGCTGCAAAATATGTCGGTGGCAATCCACGCGCTGGGCTTCGCCTCGATCTGGCGCACCGGCGCCGCCGCTTACGACCCCAAGGTAAAACAGGCGCTCGGCCTGAGCTCCAGCGACGCCATCGTCGGCTATCTCTACGTCGGCACCCCCACCGTAAGCGAGCGCCCCGTGCCGGAGTTGGCGATCAAAGATTATGTGCAAAATTGGGGTTGAGGAAGCTCCTCTGAACTTGTCTGGGTCTGTGCTGGCGGCGGCGCTGGCGAGACCCTTGGAGGCCAGGGATGGCCGTAAAGGAGCGTACAGGGACGTACTTGCAGCGTGTCTCGCCAGCGCAGACCCTTAACCACAACCCTTACTGCTTGAATTTTCAGGTCTATTTCGCTACAGTGCGCAACCTTTCGCGGCCCCAAGGGTTGACGGAAACAGAATTAGGTGAGGTGTCCGAGTGGCTGAAGGAGCACGCCTGGAAAGTGTGTATACGGAAACGTATCGAGGGTTCGAATCCCTCCCTCACCGCCACTACTTTTTTCCGCAAGTTTTTTCTCGAAATATCTCCTCCAACACGCGCATGAATTGAAGCAGCTATTCATTAGCCGTGAAAATTGAATTACTTCGTCCCAGAATCAAGCTTATTGACCAAATACGCCGCCGACCGCCAGGCGTTATACGCCAAGGCTTCGAGGCGGCGGATGGTATCGACGTGGGCCAGCGCGTGGTCGGCGTTGACGGCGCCGCCGGCGACGGAGGTGAGCATGGATTGGCGATGTACTTCGTGCAATTCGCGAAGGGAGCGTGCGCAGTGTTCGATGCGCAGCAGTGTTTGCAAGGTGGCGGCGTCGCTGGCGCTGGTGTCTTTGTTTTTTTCCGCGCGCTCATCGGCGGCGGGTAGAGCGCCGGTTTCGTTGGCGATTACGAGCGCGTATTGCATGGCATCCGCGCACAATTGTTTGGCGTGCAAATCTTCGGGGCCGCGCGGTTTTTGCCATAATTCTTCGTTGATTTCGTTGGCTTCCTCAGCCAGCCGCGCTACGTAGTCGAGCGCGTACAAGGTGTGCGTCAGGCGGATTTTTTCGCGCTCCGATTCTGGCGGGCCGCTGGCGTCGGACATGAATTCCCGCGCCTGACGCAGCGCGTCGTTGACCATGGCGACCGCGCTGATGCTGGCGCCGCTCGTCACCGCCGTGCCGATTGAGCCGCACAGGGCGCCGAAGGAGCGCGCCACGGTGCGCCGCACGGCTTCTTCGGTGGCCAGCGGCAAGGTCAGCGCGGCGCGGTCGAGGCATTGCGTCAAGGGCGATGCGCGCTCGGGCAAAATGCGTTCGACGAAGCGCGTGAATTTGTCGATGAGCGGCAGCATCACCGACACGCCAACCACGTTGAAGGCCGTGTGATATGCCGCCAGCAAGGTCACGCCGTCGATGTTATTGGACAATCGTACCAAAATCGGCGTGGTGAGGGGAAACAGCGTCAAGGCGATCGTGGCCGCGATCAGTTTGAACAGCACGTAAGCGAGCGCCAGCCGTTTGGCGGTACTGCTGGCGCCAATCGCGGCCATCGCGGAACTGGTGGCGGTGCCGATGTTCTGGCCGATGATGAGCGCGCAGGCTTGATCGAGCCCCACCGCGCCAGCGAAATACGCCGACAGCGTCACCGCCACCGCCGCGGTCGAGGATTGCATCACCGCCGTCATCGCCAGGCCGCTCGCCACCAGCGTCAACACGCCAAGCAGGTTCGACCACCAGGCGCCAGTGCCGAGCACGGCGGGAAGATTGGCCGGATGCAGGCGATCAGCAACGCCTTCCATGCCCTGTTGCAGCGAGGTCAGCCCGATCAAAATCAACGCGAAACCCGCCAGCGCGCTACCGGCGGCAGACAAACGGCCCTTGCCCAAGAGCGTGAGCAGGGCGCCGGTGAACACCATTGGCATCGCGGTAGCGGTGAGCGACACGCGCACGCCGATCAGCGCGATGAGCCAGGCGGTGCCCGTGGTGCCGATGTTGGCGCCGAACACCAAGGCCAGCCCTTGCGAAAACGTGAGCAGGCCGGCGCTGACGAGGCCAATCGTGGTCATCGTGGTGGCGCTCGACGATTGCACGATGAGCGTAATGAAAGCGCCCCAAAACGTGCCCGAAAGCGGCGTCGCCGCGGCCTTGCTCAAGGTCGCGCGCAATTTCACCCCGGCCAGCGCCTTGAGGCCGTTGGTCATTACGCTCATGCCGAGCAGGAACAAGCCCACGCCGCCGAGTACGGTAATCAGCGTTGAGCTACTGATTTGTTCCATGTGTTTCTTCCCTGAGTTTAACTTCTCGTTAAAAAACGGGCTGGAGAATATTTCTCCCGCCCGTCTTTTACATGTGAAAACCCGCAACTACTACTACTACTACTACTACTACTACTACTACTACTGCTGATAATCCTCCAGCGGCGGGCAGGTGCAGACCAGGTTGCGGTCGCCGTAGGCGTTGTCGACGCGGTTTACTGGCGGCCAGTACTTGTTGTCGCGCAGCCAGGGCAGGGGGAAGGCGGCTTGGGCGCGTGGGTAGGGGTGTTCCCAGGCGTCGGCGGCTACGTCCGCCAGCGTGTGCGGCGCGTTGACTAGCGGGTTGTCGTGGGCGTCGATCTCTTTGGCGGCCACCTTGGCGATTTCCTGGCGGATGGTGATCATGGCGTCGATGAAACGGTCCAGCTCGGCTTTCGACTCGCTTTCCGTCGGTTCGATCATCAGCGTGCCGGCCACCGGGAACGACATGGTTGGCGCGTGGAAGCCGAAGTCCATCAGGCGCTTCGCCACGTCGGATTCGCTGATGCCGCTCGCTTGCTTGAGCGGGCGCAGATCAATGATGCACTCGTGCGCCACCAGGCCGTTTTTGCCGGTGAACAGCACCGGATAATGCGGCGCCAGTTTGCTGGCCACGTAGTTAGCGTTGAGCATGGCCATTTGCGTGGCGAGTTTCAGACCGTCCGGTCCCATCATGCGCAAATACATCCACGAGATCGGCAGAATGCTGGCCGAACCCCAGGGCGCGGCGGCTACGGCGGAGTTGCCGCTCTTGGCGCCTGACAGATGCACCACCGCGTGGTTGGGCAGATGCGGAATCAAATGCGCCTTGACGCCGATCGGCCCCATGCCGGGGCCGCCGCCGCCGTGCGGAATGCAGAAGGTTTTATGCAGGTTGGTATGCGACACGTCGGCGCCGATGTCGCCGGGGCGCGAGAGGCCCACTTGCGCGTTGAGGTTGGCGCCGTCCATGTAGACTTGCCCGCCGTGCGCGTGGACTACGGCGCAGATTTCCTTTACTTCTTCCTCGAATACGCCATGCGTGGAAGGGTAGGTAATCATCAGCGCGGCGAGTTTGTCTTTGTGCTGCGCGGCTTTGGCTTTGAGATCACCAAGATCGACGTTGCCTTTGTCGTCGCAAGCCACGATCACCACTTCCATGCCCACCATGTGCGCGGTGGCGGGGTTGGTGCCGTGCGCGGAGCTGGGGATCAGGCACACGTCGCGGTGCGTCTGGCCGTTGGCGTCGAGATAGCGGCGGATGCTCAATAACCCGGCATATTCGCCTTGCGCGCCGGAGTTGGGCTGCATCGACATGCCGTCGAAGCCCATGATTTCGCACAGCATCACCGCCAGTTCGTCGATCATGCGGCGGTAGCCGGGGACGAGGTTCTCATCCACAAACGGATGCACGCGGCCAAATTGCGGCCAGGTTACCGGATACATTTCGGCGGCGGCGTTGAGCTTCATGGTGCAGGAGCCGAGCGGAATCATGGAGTGGGTCAGGGAGATGTCCTGATTCTCCATGCGCTTGAGGAAGCGCATCATCTCGGTTTCGCTGTGGTAGAGATTAAATACCGGATGTTCCATGAAGGCGCTGCTACGCTTACGTTCAGCGGGAATTGCGCTGCGCGCGGCTTCGCTGAAGCTGGCCTCTGCGCCGCACAAGACTTGCGCGAGTTGCGTCAGTTCATCGAGCGTGCAGCATTCGTCGAGGCTTACGCTCAGCGTGCCGTCATTAACATGCAGGCGAATCGCGGCGGCCTTGGCGCGCGCTTCGATGGCGGCGAGCGTGGCGGCGTCGGGCTTGAAGCTGAGCGTGTCGAACCAGGTGGCGTTGCAAGGCTTGAGCCCTTGCGCGGCGGCGAATTCCGCGAGCTGCGTGGTGTAGCCGTGGATGCGCGCGGCGATGGCGCGCAGCCCTTCGGGGCCGTGATACATCGCGTACAGCGCCGCCATGTTGGCGAGCAGCGCCTGCGCGGTGCAGATGTTGCTGTTGGCTTTTTCGCGGCGGATGTGCTGTTCGCGCGTCTGCAAGGCCATGCGCAGCGCGCGCTTGCCGCGGCTGTCCACCGATACGCCGATGATGCGGCCCGGCACCGCGCGCTTGAATTCGTCGCGGGTGGCGAAGTAGGCGGCATGCGGCCCGCCATAACCCATCGGAATACCGAAGCGCTGGCTGCTGCCGATTACGACGTCGGCGCCGAGTTCGCCGGGCGGTTTCAAGAGCACCAGACTCATCAAATCGCTCGCCACCACGCACAAAGCATTTTGCGCGTGCAGTTTTTGGATGGCTGGTTCCAGATCAAACAATGCGCCTTGCGCGTCAGGATATTGCACCAGCGCGCCGAACACGTCGTAGTCGCCGAGTTTGTCCGGGCTGTCGATAATCAGCTCATAACCGCAAGCGGTGGCGCGGGTACGCACCACGTCGAGCGTCTGCGCGAAGCAGGTATTGGCGGCGAAAAAGGCATTACAGTTGGGCTTTTTGCTGACGCGCTTGCACAGCGCCATGCCTTCGGCGGCGGCGGTGGCTTCGTCGAGCAAGGAAGCGTTGGCGATCTCAAGGCCGGTAAGGTCCATGGTCATTTGCTGAAAATTCAGCAAACAATTGAGGCGGCCTTGCGAAATTTCCGGCTGATAGGGCGTGTACGAGGTATACCAGCCCGGATTTTCCAGCACGTTGCGCTGGATCACCGCTGGGGTCAGCGTGTCGTAATAACCCTGGCCGATGAAGGAGCGGCCCGGTTGATCGGCGGCGACCATCGCACGCAAGAGGTTCAAGGCGCCGGCTTCGCTGAGCGCGCCCGGCAGCGTCAAGGGGCGCTGTAGGCGGATGCTGGCCGGTACGATGGCGGCGGTGAAGGATTCCAGCGAATCGTAGCCAAGCTCGCGCAGCATGGCGGCGGTTTCGTTAGCGTCGGGGCCGATGTGGCGCGGCGGAAAGTCGCTGGGGGTCTTGCCCCCGGCGGTGGCGAGCGTGGCCGCGGACAATGCCGTGGATAAAGGTGAATTCATGGTGGCTCCAAGGCGCGATGGCTTAGTGCTGTTGGCTGGCGTAGGCGTCGGGGTCGAGCAGAGCTTTCAGCTCGTCCGGGTTGCTCAGTTTGATTTTGAACAGCCAGGCGTCGGTTTCGGCGGCGGCGTTGATGGTTTCGGGCGCGCCGGTGAGGCTCTCGTTCACTTCCACGATGGTGCCGGAAACCGGGCTGTAGATGTCGCTCACCGACTTCACCGATTCCACCACCGCTACCGGCTCCTTGGCGTTGACGCTACGGCCACTGGCCGGCAGTTCGACGAACACGATGTCGCCCAGCGCGCTTTGCGCGAAGTTGCTGATGCCGACGGTGCCGACGCCATCGGCGCCGATTTCGATCCATTCATGGGATTCCGCGAATTTGCGAGTGCTCATTAGTGATGTTTCCTGTATGAAATAAAATAGAGATAAACGATTGCTTTAGGTTTTGTTGCGATTATTCAAAAATCTTCTTGCCGAAGCGCACGAAGTTGGGTTTCGTGATGCGTACCGGCGCCAGCGTGCCGCGCATGTCCACTTGGCAGCTAGTGGCCGCCACCGGAATGCGCGCGAGCGCGATGGAGTGGTTCAGGGTAGGGGAGAAAGTGCCGCTGGTGATGATGCCGTCGCCAGCGTCGGTTACCACGCGCTGGCCTTCGCGCAATACGCCGCGGCCTTCGAATACCAGACCGGTGAGGCGCGGCAGTTTGCCTTGCAGCTGCGCTTGTTTGGCGGCGCTTACCGCCGCGCGGCCAATGAAATCGCGGTCGGCGGGTTCCCAACTGACCACTTGTTCCATATTGGCTTCGAGCGGAGAGGTGTCGTCGGTCATGTCGTGGCCGTAGAGGTTCATGCCAGCTTCCAGACGCAGCGTGTCGCGCGCGCCGAGGCCAATGGGTTTGACGTCGATAGCCAGCAGCTTGTTCCAGAATTCGACGGCGTCGGCGGCGGGGAAAATCAATTCCAGCCCGAGTTCGCCGGTATAGCCGGTGCGGGCGTAGAAGCGCGCGCCGATTTCAATCGCTTGGAAATTCTTCAGCGCGCTTACTACGGCGGCGTCGGCGGGGTCGAGCAGG
>JAITMI010000351.1 GCA_031277435.1 Pseudomonadales bacterium | reverse complement strand
GTGGAGCGTTTGAACATGAAGAGTCCCCTCTTTGTAGCATTAAGAAAAGTTGTTGTACTTCTACTTCTACTTCTACTTCTACTTCTTGGTTTTAGGTAATGCCCCTTGACTATAAAGGTGCAAGCGGAGCATGTCTATTCCGGATCAAGAATTTGTTGAACTTATGTCAAATTTTGTTGTCATCGCCCCTTTTTTTTGGGAGGCTTGTCTTTACGGATTGTTACATGTAACGTGAGCGATCTCAAAAACCGCGCGAAGCGCTACCGAGAGAGGAAGCCCATGGCACAGCCCGCATCCGTTAGTCAGCGCGTACAAAAACGCCGCGCCGCCCTCCGGGCCGCCGGTTTGCGCCCGGTGCAGATTTGGGTGCCCGATACCCGGCAACCTGGCTTTGCGGAAGAATGCCGCCGGCAATCCGCCCTGGCAGCCGCCGCCGATGCCGCCGATAGCGAACTGCAAGACTTTCTGGAGGCCGCGCTCAACGACCTCCTGAATGCCAAATGAAACGCGGCGACCTGGTGAGCGTCGCCCTGCAGGGCGACTTTGGCAAACCCCGCCCGGCGCTGGTGATTCAGGCCGATCAATTCAACCTCAGTGCAACGGTCACGGTATTGCTGCTGTCCAGCACGCTGGTGGACGCGCCGCTACTGCGCATCACCGTGCAGCCCGGCGCCACCAACGGCCTGCTCCTGCCCTCGCAAGTACAGGTGGACAAGGCAATGACGCTGCGGCGGGATAAACTCGGCGCCGTCTTTGGTTCGCTCAGCGACGCACAGATGCTGGCCGTCACCCGCTCGCTGGCGGTGTTTTTCGGCATCGTGCCGTGAGCCGCCCGCTCTTTCCTCTATCGTCAAAGCCCGCGCTCGGGCAAAATTCCGCCTGCTTCTCCTATAGGAACCAGGACCAGGAACCGCCCGCCCCATGGATGCCGCCGCTCAGCCCTTGCCCGACACCTGCCTGCCGTGCCACGAATGCGGCCTGGTGGTGGACCTTGGCGGGCTGATGGAAGGCCGGCGCGCGGAATGCCCGCGCTGCGGCTGCGTGTTGAGCCACCGGCGGCGCCAGGCCAACGTGCGCATCGTGGCGTTTTGCCTCAGCGCCTTGATCTGCCTGGGCGCCAGCCTGGCGTTTGACTTCATCGATCTGGTCAGCACCGGCATTGAGCGCGACCTGACGCTGAGCGAGACCATTTCCACCCTGTTCACCCTGCACGAATGGACGCTGGCCGCCTTCATGTGCGTGGTGGTGATCGGCTTGCCGCTAAGCTTTCTGTTGGCGCTCGGCGCCCTGGCGCTCAGCCTCGAACTCGGCAAGGCCGGCGCTTACAGCGTCGCGCTACTGCGCTTCATCACCTTCGTGCGCGCCTGGAACATGGCGGAGATTTTCTTTCTCAGCGTTCTTATCAGCATGGTCAAAATCGCCAAGATGGCGCAGGTGAGCCTGGGGCCGTCGTTCTGGTTTTATGGATTGTTCATTCTATTTTTGGTGCTGTCGCTGGCGCAGATGGATCAGTATCAGCTTGGGCTGAGTATTCGGCGCTTGTTGCGCCAACCCTCTCCTTCCACCGGGCCCAACCCTCCCCCGCAAGCGGGGGAGGGTTGGGGAGGGGGCCTCGACACCACCACGCCCCCATCCCAACCTTCCCCCGCAAGCGGGGGAAGAAGTTCGTTGCAACGCTGCTGGAGCCTATGGCTCACCGGCCTGATCTTCTACATACCAGCCAACCTCCTGCCCATCATGCGCACCACGCAGGTGGGCGGCAGCATCGATTCCACCATCGCCGGCGGCGTGGCGCTGTTGTGGGACAATCAGTCCTATATGATCGCCAGCATCATCTTCATCGCCAGCCTCCTGGTGCCGCCGGCCAAATTCGTGGCGATCGCCGCCTTGGCGCTGTGCCAGCGGCATCGCGGTTTGCTATCGCCCGCCGCCGCCACCAGCGTGTACCGCTTCACCGAATTCGTCGGGCGCTGGTCGATGGTGGATGTGTTCGTGGTGGGTTTTCTGGCCGCCTTGATTCAAATGGGCAACCTGATGAACGTGGTGCCCGGCCCGGCGGCGCTGGCGTTTGGCGGCATGGTATGGTTCACCATGCTGGCCGCGCACAGCCTCGATCCGCGCGTGTTCTGGACTTCCTCCGAGGCAGCTCATGAGTAGCCCTGAAAACAATAGTTCCACAAACAATAGCTCCACAAACAACGGCTCCGCAAACCAGAATTCTGAAACAAAAATCTCAGAACAAAACGGCGCGGCCCCCGCGCGCATCCGCCGCCCGCGGCGCATTTCCGGGCTGTGGCTGATTCCACTGGTGACCTTGCTGGTGGCGCTCGGCATGGCCTTCGACAATTACCGTGGCCGCGGCCCCCTGGTGACGATCCATTTCAAAAGCGGCGCGGGCATCGAAGCGGGCCGCACCTTGATCAAGACGCTCGATGTGGAAGTGGGGCAAGTGGAGGACGTCACGCTCAACGACACGCTCGATGGCGTCATCGTCACCGCGCGCATTCACGGCAATTTCCGCGGCCTCTTGGCCGAAAATTCGCGTTTTTGGGTAGTGCAGCCGATCGTGTCGCTGGCCGGCGTATCGGGGCTCAATACCTTGATTTCCGGCCAATACATCGAATTCGCCCCCGGCGGCGCGCGGCGCATGAGCAGCGAATTCACCGGCCTCGACAAACCGCCGCTCACCCCCATCGGCACGCCGGGGCTGCGCATCACGCTGGTGGCCGACGGTGATTTTTCGTTTGCCGAAGGCGATCACGTGCATTACCAAGGCCGCGACGTAGGCCAGATCGAAGACGTGCGTTACGACTTTGAGGATGGCCGCACCTATTACGACGCCTTTATTGAAGCACCGTTCCACGAACTCATCGTGCCGCAAACGCGCTTTTGGAAAACCAGCGGCGTACAGGCCGAACTGACCAGCGACGGCGTGCGCCTGGAAACCGGCACTTTGGATTCGCTGCTCTCGGGCGGGGTGTCCTTCGCCAATCCGCCGGGCGTTACGCTCAGCGACACGGTCAACGTGCAAACCGAATTCTACGTGTACGGCAGCCGCGCCGAAATCGAAGATCACCAATATCAGCAAAGCCTGCGCTACTGGATCATGGTGAGCGACAGCGTGGGCGTGGGCGGCCTCAGCGAAGATTCGCGCGTGATGTACCGCGGCCTGCCAGTGGGCCGCGTGGTGGACACCGACAACATTCCCGAAGGCCGCAACCTGCTCGACCGCAGCCTGCAACTGCCGATCCTGATCGAAATTCAGCCCGCCCGCCTCGGCCTGCCCGATACCTCCGACGGCGCCGCGCGCGCCCGCGCCGACATCGAAAACTGGATTCGCGCCGGCCTCACCGCCACCATCGGCTCACGCAATTTTCTGGTGGGGCAGCAGCAAGTGGAACTACAATACCAAAATAATATCGCGCGCGACGAGCTGGATTATTTTGACGGCCTCGCGATAATCCCCACCGACCACGGCTCGATCAGCCGCTTCACCAACAGTATCGAAGCCTTGCTGGTCAAACTTAATGAACTACCGGTTGAAAACGCGCTCGATGGCATCAGCGAACTCACCCGCCAAGCCGCCACTTCACTGGAACAGATGCAAAGTTTGCTCGAATCCACTCAGGATCTCATGGCCAGCGAACGCAGCACCGCGCTGGTGGGGCAGCTCGACGCCACCTTGAGCGCGCTGCAAACCTTGGCCGATACCTATTCCGCCGAATCGAGCGCCACGCGCGACATCCAGCGCACCTTGAACGCCGTAACCGACCTGATGAATGAATTTCGCCCGCTGGCGGAAGAACTGCGCCAGCGCCCCAGCAGGCTCTTGTTCTCCGAGCCGCCGCCAGCCGAAGCGCAGCCTGTGAGGAAACAGCCATGAACGCCCGCCTTGCCCTGGCCTTGTCATTGAGCGCGCTGCTTGGCGCCTGCATCAACGTCGAACCGGTACAGCTTAGTTATTACTTGCTCAATGGCCGCGATGGCGCCAGCGCCGCGCCAGTGGACCCGAGCGTGCCCGCGCTGGTGCTGGAAAGCATCACGCTGGCCGAATATCTGGAACAATCGGGTCTGGTATTGCAGCAAGGCGATAATCAGTTGCAAGTATCACGCAGCCACCTGTGGGCCGAAGGTCTCGACGTGGCGGTGCCCGAAGCCCTGCTCCGCTCCCTGCGCGCCGCAGCGCCCAATTACCGCTATTTCCTGCGCGGCAGCGATTTCGTGCCCGCGCCCACCTACGCCTTGCGCCTCTATCTCGACGCCTTCCACGCCACCGATTCCAGCGAAGTCGTGGCCGGCGGACGTTATCAAATCGTAGACGTAGCGGCGGGCAGGGAAGTATTGAACCGTGAATTCAATTTACGCCAAGCCCTGCGCGACGACGGCTACCCGCAAGCGGTGCGCCAACTACGCGAATTGCTCGACCAGTTGGCGCGGGATATTGGCGGGGAATTGCAAGATGTGCGTTGAGCATCATGTTTGTCAGCCCACGCAAAGTTTTAACTCCCCCCGTTTACGGAGGATGTCGCAAAAGGACGATTTATTTCTCAGCTGTCATTCCGCGCGCAGTCGCGGAATCCATGCGGTGCCTGATTTTACGGTGTTAGTGGATTCTGCGACTCCGCTTCGCTGCGCGCAGAATGACACGGAGAAGTTTTGCGACGGCAGGGAAAGGAGTAGCCCGGTTTCAATTTCGAGATAAACACATGCAAATCTGGGTAGACGCCGACGCCTGCCCCGGCGTAATCCGCGACATCCTGTTCCGCGCCGCCGAACGCACCGGCGTAGTGATAACCTTCGTTGCCAACCAAGCGGTAAAAATCCCCCCGCTACGCAACCTGCGCAGCTTGCAAGTAGGCAAAGGCTTCGACGTAGCCGACAACGAAATCGTCAAACGCGCGCAAGCCGGCGATCTCATCATCACCAGCGACATTCCGCTGGCCGCCGAAGCCATCGCCAAAGGCGCGCTGGCGCTGAGCCCACGCGGCGAATTATTGACCGAAAGCAACGTCCGCCCCCGCCTGAACATGCGCGATTTTCTCGACACCCTGCGCGCCAGCGGCATCCAAAGCGGCGGCCCGCCGCCGCTGAGTCAACGCGACCGTCAGGCATTCGCTAATCATCTGGATACCTTGTTGGCGCGGTATTGCAAGTGAACAAAGTATTGGACCTGAAGGTCTAGCGCCGCCGCCACTCCCACGGCGCAACCGGTTTGGCGTCTTTCCACAGGCCAACTTTGCCGCGTTGCGCCACGGCTTCGGCGTCGCGCAGGGCGCGGTCGTCGGGGGCGTAATCGCTGTACCACCAGGCGAGGCCGCTTTGCACTTGTTCCAGATTGATGTCGCGGCCCTCAAAATACACGGTGCTGACCAGGCGGCCATAGTTATCGACATCTTGCAGCACGAGATTCACGTCCTCGCCCAGCAGCTTCTCGCTGAGCGCGGCGCGCGCTTGTGGACCATAAGGTTGATTACTTTCCGGCGCGTCGATGCCGTATAGCCGCACGCGCAAATCGCGGCGGCCTTGCAGGCGCAGGGTGAAGGTGTCGCCATCGGCTACCGCCGTTACGCGGCCACTGAGATCGCCGGGCGGCGTTTCGCTTGGCGCATCGGCGCCGGGGATGTAGTCGTAAAACAATTCCCGCAGTTCGCGCAGCGGGCCGACGTACCAGGTAACGGCGCCGTTTTGCTGGTACTCGTAAATGCTGAGACCGATCAGTATAAGAACGAGATAGCGCCACGCGCTACGGCGGCGAAACAGCGAGAATAATTTGAACACGGCAGGCTCCTCTGGGCGGGGCGCCGTCAGCGCTACTCAACCGCGCGCGCCGCCTCCGCGTATGGCGCGAAATCATCCTTGATGGCGGCCAGAATTGCCAGCGCCGCGTGGCGTTCGTGCTCGCTGGCGGCGAGCGTCTCGTCATTTTGCAGGCGGGAAGCGAGCTCTTGATACAGATAATCCTTGGCGTAAGGCGGCAGCGCATCAATGCTGGGCGAGAACACCAAATAACTCAATGGATAGTGGAACAAGCGCGTGTTCAAATCGAATTCGCGCAGTGAACGGCCTTGCGCGTCGCGCGGGCCTTGGTTTTGGAACCAGTTGACATAATCGGCGTTGCCGCTGATGCGCTCAGTGAAGGGCGCGGCATCGACGAACAGCAAGGTATCCGCCAATTTGTTGAGCATCCGCCGCAGCGCCCGCTGCCCATTGGGCGGCAAGGCGTCCCAGGAAGCGGCGTCGCGCGCTTCGGGGTGGCCGGCGCGCTGTAACACCATCGGCGCCTTGAACTTCACGTAAGTGAGCTGATTTTGCACGGTGAGTTGATGTTCAAGCACCAAGAGCGCCACGATGTCGCTGGTGGCGCGTAGATAAGGCGTGGTATCGAACAGGGTTTCCAGGCTGTCGAGATTGCCGCGTTGCAATTGCTCTACTTGCGGCAATTGCGACGCATCGTTCAAAATAACATTGCCCAGATGCCCCTGCGCGCCATGCTGGCCGCTGACGTACCAGCCGCCCCAGCGATCCGCCAGCGGCGTTTGATCGGTGGTGTTGCCCGCGCTGAAATCACGCAAGAGATTGCCGCGCTGATCGAACAGGCCCGACATCGCCATCACCGTCGGTACGCCGCCCACGCCGAGGCCGTTGGAGTCGTGGCACACCAGGCAGCGGCCATCTTTTTCGCGGACCAAGGGCTGCGTGGTGTCCTTGACGTTGTTGAAGATGTAGAACACCGTGCCGAGCAATTCATCCTCGGTGGCGACTTCGACGATAGTGCTGTGCTGCACGAAGCCGATATAAATGTCGTCGGCAAAATACAGCCCGCGCGGCGTGCGTTGATTGATCAGCCGGTATTGCAAACTGGTGGGCGAAAATACCAATACTTGCGAGCTTGGGTCGATGCCCAGTTCCGCGATGAAGGAATCAAAATAACCGCGCGTGGGGCTGTACTCTAACTGTGTTTCACCGCTTTGCAGCCGCGCCAGCAAACGCGCCACCGGATTGTGCGTGGCCTCCTTGGCGTAACCGATGGCCTCATATTCCGCGCCCAAGGCCGATTGCGCCAGAGAAGCGGCAGGCCCCACGCTCAAGGCCAGACTCGCGGTGAACGGCAAAATCCGTTTCAAAAAAGACGGCGACATGCGCAATGCTCCATAAAAAATTTAACGCGAATGATACATGGCAAAAGTGCAGCAAGCTTTGTGTAAAAGTGGAATTTGTTTCAGCCCGGTAAAGCGCCCGCGGCGTCAGGATTGACGCTCCGGGTCAGTCCGATAAAGCGCCCGCGGCGTCAGGATTGACGCTTCGCGTCAGTCCGATAAAGCGCCTGCGGCGTCAGGATTGACGCTCTGCGTCAATCCGATAAATAGTTCGGCCCAATCGAACACGCCGCAATGCGCGACAATTCGGTATAACTCAAGCCCGTTTCCTCATGCCATTGGTTGAAAGCCTCCTGCACCTGGCGCAAATCGCGTTTGCTGCTGGGGATGGTGGCGATGGCAAGCCCGCTGGCTTGCAGGCGCGCGGTGACGTCGGCGCTGATGATGTAGCCGTCCTTGCCCATGAAACGGATGAAATACATGCCGGTATTGCCGCCCAATCGCTCGCCTTCCTGCTTCAGCCAGGCCATCAGGCCGATCTGGTCGCTGGCCGGCCAAGAGGCGAAGCGGCGGCCAAAGCTGCCGTATTGTTCAGCGGTATTCCACACGAAATTCGCGTTGCCGAGCACCGCGCGGATCTTGGTGGGGTTGCGCACGATGCGGGTGTCGCCGCTGTAGGCGTCCCATTGTTCCGGCGCAAGATGCGCCAGCCCCTTTGGGTTGAAACCGTAAAATGCTTCCTCGAAGCCCCGCCATTTATGCTCGATCACCTTCCAATTGAAACCCGCCTGAAAGATGCACTTGGTCATCATGGCGAGATAACGCGCATCAGGAATCGCCGCAAGCCGTTTCGCGCTGAGCGGCTTGGACGCGCCCACTCGCTTGGCCAGCTCGCGCGCGCCGCCTTTGCGCGCCTCGGCCAGGGCGATGATGTCGCGGAAGGGGGTGAGGGTCATGACGGGCCTCTCATGGCCCGGTTCGACCGGGCCGTGGAGGTAAACGGAGTGGTAATCAACATCAATTATTTTTCGGACAATAATTTTTCAATCAAGGCCGCCGTTTCCACATGCTGCTCGCCGCCACCGCCGCGGCCAATGCGGCTGCCGCGGCCGAGGGCGGCGTCGAGGGGGGTGCTGTCGCCTTGGTCGTGGTGGGCGAGGTCGGCGCCGTAGTCGGCCAAGAGTTGCACTACCGTGTTCCAGCCACTGGTGGCGGCGCCGAAGAGCGCGGTTTGGCCGAAGCTTTCGCTGGCGTTGACATCGGCGCCGCCCTCCAGCAGCAGTTTGACCACGGCGTAGGCTTGCGCTTCGGTGCGGAATTTGCCGCGGGTATCGACGCCGCTGCTGCGGTAGCCGCTGGCGGCCATCAGCGGGGTGATGCCGTCTTCGTTGGGTAAATCCACCAGGGCGCCGTGCGCCAGCAATAATTGCGTGGCCTCCGCGTCGCCGCCGCGCGCGGCGCGAAACAGCGCGGTGGCGCCGCTGCGTAGCAAGCCGTCGGCGCCGCGATCCGCGCCCAGGCTGCGGTAGGGCGGAAAGAGTTTGAGTTGCAAGTTGGGATTGCCGCCGCGTTCCAGAATCATGCGGATGATGTCGATATTAGGCGTCAGATCAGCCGAAAGCCGGTCAGCGCGGCCACCGTGCGGCACGGTGTTGTAATCCACCGCACCGTAGAGCGGCGAGCGGCCGTAAATATCCCACTTGTCGAGATTGGCGCCGGCCTCGATCAAGACCTTGGCCGTGTCCCACTGCGCGTTGAGTGTGGCCAAGAGCAGCGCCGTGACGCCATCAGGGTCGGCTTGGTCGATTCTGGCGCCAGCGTCGAGCAAGAGCGCGGCGCACTCGGCGCAGCCTTCGCGCGCGGCGTAATGCAGAGAGGTCATGCCGCCCGGCGGCAAGACTTTCATGCGCGGTTCGGCGGTGACCTGGCGTTCCCAATCGTTCGGTAAAGATTGTGCGTTGGGGTCGGCGCCAGCTTCGAGCAGAAGCGCCACCATTTCCGGCTGCGCCTGCGCGCTGGCCCACATCAGCGCGGTTTGGCCGCGCCAGCGTTCCACCGCGTTGGGGTCAGCGCCGCCCTCAAGCAAGACTTTGGCGGCGGCGGCGTTGCTGCTGCGCGCCACGATCATCAAGGCGCTTTGATCGTCGGCGCCGCGCTCGTTGGCGTCCGCGCCAGCGCGTAATAATTGGTCAATAATGCCGGGGTTGCCGGTAAGCGCGGCTTGCGACAGCGGCGTGGCGTCATAATTATTGCGCGCGTTGACGTTGGCGCCACGGCTGAGCAACCGTGCCACCAGATCGGCGTCGTTATAATAAATCGCCCAATGCAGCGCGGTAGTGCCGTCGTTTTGCGCGGCGTTGACGTCATTGGCGAGCAAGACCCCGGCGGCGGAAGCGTCGCCCTGGCTGAGGAGTTGCAGCGCCTGTTGCGCGTCATCCTGCGCTATTGCGCTGCCGCTCAAAAACAGCGCGCCAAGAATGGCGGCGCGCAGAGTATTTTGGAACGAAAAATTCATGGCAAATTTCATGGGGCGTTTCATGGAGGGCTTCATCGCGCTCATGCCTCCTCAATCAAGCCGGTAGCGTCGCCCAGCTCGTCCACCGGCACGCCAAGGCGGTCAAGAATAGTCAGCATCAGGTTGGACACCGGCGTGCGCTCGGCGGTCATGATGTGCTGGCCGCCTTTGATACGCCCGCCCGCCTTGCCGATGATGACCGAAGGCAGCGGCCAGTGGTCATGCGCGTTGGAATTGCTCATGTTGCTGCCGTACAGAATCAAAGCATTGTCGAGCATGGTGCCCTTGTCGCCGTCGGGCAGGGCGGCCAGTTTGTCGATGAACTTGGCCAAGAGCGTGCTGTGATATTCCTGAATGCGCAACAGCCGCGCGATTTTGTTCGGATCGTTCTGGTGATGCGACAGCGGATGGAAGGCGTCGGAAACCCCGATCTGGTTGTAAGTGAGGTTGCTCACTTCCGCCGCCACCATCATGTTGGCGATGCGGGTGATATTGCCTTGGTAAGCCAGCGCGATCAAATCGAGTTGCAGGTTGAGCAGGGTGTCGAAATCGCCGGGCATCCCTTGCGGCGCGTCAGGCAGTTCCATGTACGACAGATCATGTTCAGCGCTTTTTTGGATGCGCCGTTCCACTTCGCGCACGGTTTCGAGGTAATCGCCCAGCACGATCTTGTCGGCGGCGCCAAGCCGCTGATTAAGCGCGGCGCTTTCCTCCAGCATCAAGTCGAGAATGCTGGCGGTTTGTTTGCCGATGCGTTCGCGTTCGGCGACGCTGTCGCCCACGCCGAACAGGGTCTGGAATAATTTGCGCGGGTTGTTTTCCATCGGCAGCGGCGTGCTGGGGGTGCGGAAGGAAATCGTGCCCGCGTAGCTGCAACCGTAAGCGCGGTCGCAGGCGCCAGCGCCAGCGCCAGCTTCGGTGGCGACTTCAATCGAGGGCAGCGGCGTATCCTGGCCGATGTGCTGCGCGGCGATCTGGTCGATGGTGACGCCGCCAAACGGTTCATGGCTGACGCGCGGCGCGGCGCCGGTGAGCCAGGTGCCGGGCGTGATGGCGTGCACCGGGCCGTAAGCGCGCCGGTTTTCCAAATTTGACACAATGGTCAAATACTCCTGGTACTTGGCGAAGGGCGTCAGCACCGATTTGAGTTCAAAATCGCGGCCCACTTTGTCCGGCGTCCAGTTGCTCATCACCGCGCCGTGCGGCACATAGATGAAACCCAGCCGCGGCGGTACATTGGCGGCGGTTTGCGCCAGCGCGGTGCCAGCGGGAATCATGGCGTCGAGCAGCGGCAGGGAAACGGTGGCCAGCGCGCTGCGCAGAAAAGTTCTGCGGGGCAGATATTTTTTGCTCAAATACATGGCTCTCTCCTCTTCTATGCGGCCCGGCTCAGCGAGCCCCCACCACGGCGCCATCCTGCGGCACCGACATCAGCTGGAACTGATCGCTGGCGATGATGCCGGCGATGATGGCGGAAAAGCGGTAATCGTCGGCGGCAGCCCGATGCACGATGGCGCGCACCGCCGGCATGTCGTGCGCTTCGATGCCGCGGCCGATGGCGTACATCAGCATCTTCTCGACCAGCACCTGCGCGAACTGCTCCGGCCGCGCCACCAGGGCTGCGCGCAGATCGTTCACGCCGTTGATCGGCTTGCCGCTGGCGAGACGGCCGCTGGCATCGATGGGGATGTTGCCGGCATCGCTGTCGCGGTCGCGCCATTGGCCGATGGCGTTGAAGTTTTCGAGCGACAGGCCCAGCGGGTCCATCACGTCATGGCAGCCGGCGCAG
>JAITMI010000328.1 GCA_031277435.1 Pseudomonadales bacterium | reverse complement strand
CGGAAACATTGTTCTGAAACCCGAAGCAACCTCCGCATGGAAGCCGTTGAACCCGGCAGGCGTGAAGTTGAGCGCCGCCGAGATGGCGCAACCCGTGGACTTGGCTCGTGAAAACCGTCGCTGATGATGCGCACGAACATCAGGCTGCCCTACTATATGCACACCACTCTTCTATCTAATGCGAGCGATCTACTCGCGCAACTTCCTGGCCCAGAGGGGCAGCGGTTCGCCAAAGCCTTCGCGCACGGCACCATGTCGGCTGAGCTATATGCGCCCATCGGCGTTGATAATCAGACGCCACATCAGCAGGATGAGCTTTACATTGTTCGCTCTGGTCAAGCTACTCTTTTAATCGAAGGCAAACCGCATCCCTGCGCGGCGGGAACGGTAGTGTTCGTTCCGGCGCTCGCGGACCACCGCTTTATTGAGTTCAGTGAGGACTTTACCACTTGGGTTATATTTTGGGGGCCGCAGGGCGGTGAAACTTACACGAGCTGACGTCAGAATCCGCTTAATAGTGTGATTTTCCATGCCGTGCGCCCGTGGAACACAGGATGACAGACCATAAAAGCAGAGCCAGTGATAACCGTGCGAGAATTGCGAAACCAGGGTGGTCAGATTATAGAACGAGTCATCCACGGAGAAACGCTTACCGTAACTAAGGGCGGTACTCCCGTGGCCGAATTGCGTCCACTTCCCCGGCGCGGTCTTTCCGCCATTGAGCTGATCGCCAGAGCGAAGCGCGCGCCAGCAGTAAACCCGGAACAACTGCGCCGCGATATTGACATGATTCTGGATCAGTCGTTGTGAAACATTCTTTGGCTATTCCTCACTCCCGCGGCAACGGCAACCCATGCTGCCGCAAAAACGACAGCTTGTCCCAGTAACCGCGCTGAAACACGATCTTGCCGGCGACGATATGAAAAAAGCCGCAGCCGCGCAGGCCCAAGGGGTCGCGCCATTCGAGTATGGCCCATTCGCCGTCTTCGAAGATGTTTTCCACGATACAGACCATTTCCGCCTCCGCGAAGGCAGCGGCGAACATCTGGTGGATCGCGGCGCGCCCGCTTACCGGGGCTTCGGCGACTTGGTGATTTACCGCGTCATCGGCGTAGAAATTGGATAGGCGATCAACATCGCGGCGGTTGAACGCCGCCACCCAAAGTTGCACGATCTCGCGCGGTGTCATGGTGTTGTACCGTGATTTTTTGCCAATAAAAAAGCCGGAACATTGCTGCCCCGGCTTTTTTTATGCTTCTGGAAACGATGGCTTATTTGATTTTGCCTTCGTTGTAGATCACATGCTTGCGCACGACGGGATCGTATTTTTTGATCGCCATTTTGTCTGGCATGTTCTTTTTGTTTTTGTCGGTGGTGTAGAAGTGGCCGGTGCCGGCGCTGGAAATCAAACGAATTTTGTCACGCATGGTAGTTGCTCCTGTCCTGGCTGGCTCGGTTTATACTTTTTCGCCGCGGGCGCGGATGTCGCTCAACACCTGCTCGATGCCCACTTTGTCGATGATGCGCATGCCTTTGCTGGACAGGCGCAGCGTTACGAAACGGTTTTCCGCGGCCACCCAAAAGCGATGGGTGTGCAGGTTGGGCAGAAACCGGCGCTTGGTGCGGTTTTTCGCGTGGGATACGTTGTTACCGACCTGAGGACTTTTGCCGGTAACCATACAAACTCTGGACATGGTCTTGCCTCGTAGTGCTTGGCGGCGGGTTTGCCGTAGAAAAAAGAGCCGCGATTTATACCAGAACGGGGCGCTGGGGGCAAGGTAAAACGCCAATTCTGGGTTGGCGTGGTGTTTGTGTCACTGCGCTTACACCATCCCGCGCTCCGCCAGCGATATCACCTCGGTATCGCCTATCACAAGGTGATCCAAGGTCCGGATGTCCACCGCCGCCAGCACTTCCTTCAAACGGCGGGTGATGATGACGTCCGCCTGGCTGGGCTCGGCTATGCCGGAGGGGTGGTTGTGGGCGAAGATCAGCGCGGCGGCGTTGTGGTGCAGGGCGCGGCGCAGCACTTCGCGCGGGTGCACCACTGAGCCGTCGATGGTGCCCTGGAACAGCTCCTCGCAGGCGATCATGCGGTTATGGCTGTCCAGAAACATGCAAATGAACACCTCGCGCGGGTTACCCCGCAGCCGCGAGCGCAAATAGCGGCGGGTGAGCGCGGAACTGGCGAAGCAGTCGCCGCGCTGCAAACCCTGCTGCATGTGGCGGCGGCTGAGTTCGAGCGCCGCTTGCAGTTGCGCGTACTTGCTGGCGCCCATGCCGGGCTGGGTACAAAAGTCGGCCTGCGTGGCTTCCAATACGCCGCGCACGCCGCCGAAGGTTTGCAGTAGCTCGCGCGCCAAATCCAAGGCGCTGCGGCCCACGATGCCGGTGCGCAGGAAGATGGCGAGCAATTCGGCGTCGGACAACAGCCCCGCGCCGTGCGCCAATAGTTTTTCGCGCGGACGTTCGTCGTCCGGCCAGTCCTTGATGCTGCCCATCAATGCGTTCCGCCTGAAATTACCCGCGCCTCAGTCTAGCCGCATTCGTGAACTTTGCCTGTTTTCTTGCCTTGGCAACTGGCGGGCTTGCGGCGGCTGTTGGTAAGCTCGCCCCTTCGCCTTCACTCGCGGCTCTATAGCTGATGTCCTCCCTGCGCAACAAACGCCTCATTCTCGGCCTCAGCGGCGGCATCGCCGCGTACAAGGCGGCGGAGTTGTGCCGCCTGTTCATCAAGGCCGGCGCTGAAGTAAAAGTGGTGATGACCGAAGGCGCGCAAGCCTTCATCACGCCCATGACGCTGCAAGCGCTCAGCGGTCAGCGCGTGCATACCAGCCTGCTCGATGCGGAGGCCGAAGCGGCGATGGGGCACATTGAGCTGGCGCGCTGGGCCGATCTGATCGTGGTCGCGCCCGCCAGCGCCAGCTTCATCGCCCGCCTGGCCAAAGGCGATGCCAGCGATCTGTTGAGCGCACTGTGCCTCGCCCGCCGCGGCCCGCTCGCCATCGCCCCGGCGATGAACCAGGCCATGTGGGGCAACGCCGCCACCGCGGCCAATCTGGATACTCTGCGCCAGCGCGGCATCGCCCTGTGGGGGCCGGACAGCGGCGCGCAAGCCTGCGGCGACGTGGGCCTGGGCCGCCTGCTGGAACCCGCCGCGCTCTTGGCCCTCGCCGAAGGCTGTTTTGAAAGCGGCGTCTTGGCTGGCCTCACACTGACGCTCACCGCCGGCCCCACCCGCGAAGCGCTCGACCCGGTGCGTTACCTGAGCAACCACAGCTCCGGCAAGATGGGCTACGCGCTGGCTGAAGCGGCGGTACAAGCCGGCGCCAGCGTGACCTTGATCAGCGGCCCCACCGCGCTCGCCGTGCCCGAGCGGCTGCGCTTCGTACCAGTAGAAAGCGCCGCTGAGATGCTGCGCGCCTGCCAAGAATATCCCGCCGATATTTTCATCGGCGTAGCCGCCGTGGCCGACTATCGCCCCGCCGAGAACGTGCCGTACAAAATCAAAAAAGAGCAAGAAATGCTCAGCCTCAACTTGCTACGCAATCCCGACATTCTCGCCACCATCGCCGCCAGTTCCCCTAAGCCTTTTTGCGTAGGCTTCGCCGCCGAAACCCATGACCTCGCGCAATATGCCCGTGCTAAATTGCGCTCCAAAAATCTCGATTTGATTTTCGCCAACGACGCCGCCGCCACCTTCGGCAGCGACGAGGCCGAGGTGCTGGCATTCTGGAACGATGGTGAACTGCGCCTGGAACGCGCCAGCAAAACCCAACTGGCGCGCGGCATGATCCGCCTCATCGGCGAACTCTTGGCGCGGCGCGCATGACCGCTCAGCCACGCATTGCCCCGCAAATTTTCCGCGCTTACGACATTCGCGGCATCGTCGGCGCCGGGCTCGATGAAAGCAGCATTGAACTAATCGGCCGCGTCATTGGCAGCGAAGCGCTCGACCAAGGCGAACGCGCGCTGCTCACCGCCGCCGACGCCCGCCTGTCGAGCCCCGCGCTATCACGCGCCTTGCTGCGCGGCATTTTGAGCACCGGCTGCGATGTCTGCGATCTCGGCGTAGTGCCCACGCCGCTACTCTACTTCGGCGCCGAAGTGCTGCCGATCCATTCCGGCGTCATGCTCACCGGCAGCCACAATCCCAAGGAATATAACGGCATCAAAATCGTGCTGCGCCAGCGCGCTCTGGCCGATGGTCAGATCCGGCAGCTTCAACAGCGCATCGAGCAAGACAACTTTCACCACGGCGCCGGCGCGTTTACGCGGCATGACATCAACGCCGCCTACATCGAGCGCATAGTTAGTGACATTCAATTCCAGAAACGCTGGCGCGTAGTGCTCGACGCCGGCAACGGCGTCACCGGCCTGGTAGCGCCGCAATTATTTACTCAGTTGGGTTGCGAGGTGATTCCGCTCTATTGTGAACTGGACGGTAATTTTCCGCATCATCACCCCGACCCTTCCCGCGCTGACTGCCTGCAAGATCTCCGCGCGGCGGTGCTGCGGCACGGCGCCGATCTGGGCCTGGCCTTCGACGGCGATGGCGACCGCATTGGCCTGGTCAGCGCGCAAGGAGACATCATCGACACCGATCACTTATTGTTCGCCTTCGTCAGCGACTTGCTGCCGCGCTACCCTGGCGCGCGCGTGGTGTACGACATCAAGAGCAGC
>JAITMI010000268.1 GCA_031277435.1 Pseudomonadales bacterium | reverse complement strand
GAATCGTCAGCGACGGTTACTGAACGGGCCCCGTTGAGCGCACGTCCCCGGCGCAAGCCCGTCCCGTTGTAACATGTCATACCCGGCTTGTCTTTGGCGCTTGCGCCAACGATTTTTTGAACGCTGCCTCCATTCATGCGAATAACTCCAAACCACACTGTGGCGCGGCGCTGCGAATCAGCGTGTCCAGATTCGAATAACGCGGAGCAAAACCCAGCGTCGCGCGGGCCAGCGAGGCATCGGCATAGAGCGCTGGCGGATCGCCCGGACGGCGCGCGCACCATTCGATAGGCACTTGGCGTTGCGTGACGCGCTCGATCACGCTGATGATCTGGCGAATGCTGACCGGCTGGCCAGTGCCAATATTGAACGCCTGGTTAGCGCCGCCTTGCGCCAGGTAATCCAGCGCCAAGAGGTGCGCTTGCGCCAGGTCGTTGACGTGGATGTAGTCGCGGATGCAGGTGCCATCGGGGGTGTCGTAGTCGGAGCCGTACACGGATAAGGAGGCGATCTTGCCGGCCGCCGCTTGCAAGGCGCGGGGAATCAGGTGCGTTTCCGGGTCATGCCATTCGCCGAGTTCGCCGCTTGGGTCGCAACCGGCGGCATTGAAATAACGCAGCGCGACGTAACGCGAACCGTAGGCGGCGGCGTAGTCTTGCAGCATTTGCTCAGCCATGAGCTTGGTGCGGCCATAGGGGTTGATCGGCTGTTGCGGCGTGCTTTCCTTGATCGGCAATTGCGCTGGCACGCCATAAGTGGCGCAGCTTGATGAAAAGATCACCCGGTCCACTTCCGCCAAACGGCAGGCATCCAGCAAGGAGACGGCGCCGGCGGCGTTGTTGCGGTAATACAGCGCCGGATGCTCCATTGATTCGCCAACGTAAGCGGAAGCGGCGAAATGAATCACCGCCTCCACCTGGTATTGCCGCAACGCGGCGCACAGGCGCGCGGTATCGAGAATGTCGCCGTATACGAAAGGCCCCCAGCGCACCGACGCACGATGGCCGGTCGAAAGGTTATCGTAAACGACTGGTTCAATACCGGCCGCTTTGAGGAGCTTGGCGGTATGGCTGCCGATATAACCCGCGCCGCCAGTCACCAATACCCGGCGTGCTTCAGCCAACATGTGCCCTCGGCGCCGCTTGCGTAAGATAGCGGTCGAAATAGTCGATCGTCGTTACCAAGCCTTCAGCCAAGGGTATGCGTGGCATCCAGCCCAATTTGTCTTTCGCGCGCGTAATATCCGGGCGGCGCTGGCGCGGATCATCCACCGGCAAGGGCCGGTAGGTGATTTTGGAACGTGAACCAGTTAACCCGATGACCAGTTCCGCCAACTCCAGCATGGTAAATTCGCCAGGGTTGCCGAGGTTGATCGGCTCGCCGTTGCTGGAAGGCGCGTCCATGAGTTTGACGAAACCGTCGATCAAATCATCCACGAAACAGAACGAGCGGGTTTGCTGGCCGTCGCCATAAATCGTGATGTTTTCGCCGCACAAAGCCTGCATCACGAAGTTCGACACCACGCGTCCATCATCCGGGCGCATCCTGGGGCCGTAGGTGTTGAAGATGCGCGCCATGCGGGTATCCACGCCGTGCTGCGCGCGGAAGCAGGCGAACATCGTCTCGGCGCCGCGCTTGCCTTCGTCATAACAGGCGCGCGGGCCAATGGGGTTGACGTTGCCCCAGTAAGATTCGGGCTGCGGATGCACTTCCGGGTCGCCATAGACTTCCGAAGTCGAGGCTTGAAACACCTTGATGCCGCGCGCGCGGGCCAGCTCCAGCACGTTGAAGGCGCCAAACAGGTTGGTTTTAAGCGTGCGGATCGAATCGGCCTGATAGTGCGGCGGCGACGCGGGGCTGGCGAGGTTGTAAATCTCGTCCACTTCCACCGCAAGAGGAGCCACGACATCGTGCCGGATGAACTGAAACGCGGATTTACCGCATAAATGCGCGATGTTTTCCATGCGTCCGGTATCAAAATTATCCGCGCAGATAACTTTTTTACCCTGACTCAGCAACTTTTCGCACAGATGAGAACCTAAGAAACCAGCGCCTCCAAACACAAGAACTCGGGGTTGCTGGGCGTGCACATGGCTTACCAGCCGCGCTGGCGCCAAAGAGGGGCTCGAAATTTGCATACCGTTTACTCACCATGATCGCCAGGGCTGTGCTCTGGATCACTGAATAACTGTTTGCGGCGCAGCCCTCCCACTAGGACTGGTTTAGCGCCGCAAACACCCGCCAACCTTAGGGCTGGAGAACTTTCCGTTCACGCTGAGGCGATGGTTCCGTAAAAAACTATCTATATTCGCGTAAAAACTACGCACCCAAGAACTGCTCGCGCAAAAATTATTCACGCGAAAAACTATCGGGAAATCGCCTTGGAACTAAAAATTCTTTTTTAGTGTGGGCCGTGTGACGAGGAAATTCAAACTATCAATTCCAATCAATTCTGACTGATACTGACGAACGGGACAGGAGTTGCCCGCGCATCCATGCGGCGGGCCATGGCTGAAACAAGCGGTGATTTTTGCGCGATTTGCCGGCGCTACTGGGCCAACAGGACATCAAGGGAGGCTTGCGCTTCAGGGCTGCCCTGCTCGGCGGCTTGACGGTACCAGGCTACGGCTTGCACCTTATCCTGCGCTACCCCGAGGCCATTTTGATACATCCAGCCCAGGTAGACTTGGGCGTCGGCAAGACCTTGTTGCGCCGCTTTGCCTATCCAGGCCAAGGCTTGCGCATCGTCTTGCGCTACACCGTCACCGGTTTGATACATCCAGCCGATATAAAGCTGCGCTTCGGCCAAGCCTTGGTCGGCGGCCTTGCGCAACCAGGCCAAGGCTTTGGCGTCGTCCTTTGGCACGCCATCGGCGGTTTGGTATTGCACGCCAAGCGCATATTGCTCGCGCGCATCCACGGGCTCAGCGTTAGCCGCATCGGCAATAACGGTGCTGGACTCATCAATACCCGGCGCTTGCTGAGCGCAACCTGACAATAGCATTGGCGCGGCCAGAGCAAGGCAGAACATACGGGGCAGCGTAAAAGAAGAAATTTTCATGAGAGGATTTACCTGCAAAAGTTAACTGCACGGATAGTGATTGCTCTAAATAAAATAACACAGTTTTCGGCATTTTCAGCCATCACCGCTTTCAGCTTGCGCAATCCGTACCGCGCGGCCACCGTCAGGCCCTTTTTATACCAAGGTGTCCACTACGAAAATTACAGGGAATTCAATCACGTAACACTACCATCACGGCGCCGCGATTGGGGCTGTCCTGGTGGTAGGCGCGGATCAGGCCCTGGCGCTGGTAATAGTGCAGTTGCCCCAAGGTTTGCTCGCGGATCAGCCCGCCGCCGATGATGACGCGCAAAGTACGGTAATAGCCGCGCCAGCCTTCGAGTAACAGGCGGTCGAGTTTTTTGAGCGCGAGCGGGAGGGTTTCGTGGTGGTGCGCGATGTCATCGGTGAGGCAGGAGCCGTCGTGTTGTAAAAATAAATTCTGGTCACACTTGGCGCAGCGTAGTAGCGGCGGCGCCTGATCCAGTTCGAAACGCGGCGCGTTCGCGCTCATGCCGCAGTTGAGGCAATGCCGCTCGGCCATGATGATTCAGCAATTTCCTGGTTCGGCCAGGCGATAGGCAGCTTCGCTTTCCTGCAGCACTTCGGTTTCCAGCCGCGCCGCCGCCAGCCAATCCATGATGGCGGGATGTTCCAGAATTTTTAGTACATAACCAGCGCTGGCCTCGCTCAAAGGCGGCTGGCAGCAATACAGGCGCAGGGCGAGCGGCGCGAACATGGCGTCGGCGATGCTGAAGCCGCCAAAGAGCCAGGGGCCGCCGTAGGTTTCCATACACTCGTTCCAGATAATCTCGATGCGCGCCAAATCTTGCCCCAGCGCGGCGTTGATTGGCATCGGGCCGCGCCGCCGCAGATTCATGGGCCATTGGCCGCGCAGATTGCTGAAACCGGCGTGCATTTCACAGGCCAGCGAACGCGCGTGGGCGCGCGCGCCAGTGCCGGCGGGCCAGCCTTGGACGTCGAGAAATACTTCATTGACGTATTCGCAGATCGCCAGCGATTCCCAGATGGTGCGCCCGTCATGCAAGAGTACCGGCGCTTTGCCGGTGGGCGACAGTTCGCGTAAGAGCGGCGGCGTTTCGGATAAATTCAAGGGAATGCGCAGTTCTTCAAAGACAATTCCAAAATGACGCAACAGCAGCCAGGGCCGCAGCGACCAGGAGGAATAATTTTTGTTGCCGATAACAAGAGTGGCTTGCATGGAAAGCTCCGGCGAAGATGGCGAATATGGTGAATATGGCGAATATGAAAAGTTACGCGCCTTGCTCGAAATAACGCTGCAAGGCCAGTACCAAGGGTTTCATGAAATAAACACGCTCTGGCATGACGGCGACGGGGTAACCGGCTTGTTCCAATTGCTCCCGCACCAGGGGGCCGACCGCCGCCAGCGGCGTGCGTTTGAGACCGGCGTCGAGTTCAGCTTGTTGTCCATAGCGCCGCGCCACTTCTTGCAGGCGTTTGAATTGCGGCTGCGAGGTGAATACTAGAACGTCCAGTTCTCCCGCCGCCAGGGCGCGCAGCAAGGCGCGTACTTTTTCGTCGGCTTCCTGATCGGCGTAGACATAAGGCGCCACGGGCAGCGGTTGCGCGCCCGCCGCGCGCAGGGCGTCCATCAGCTTGAGATTGGGTTCTTCGCCATAAAGCTGCACGCCGACGCGCGCGCCAGAGAGCGGCAAGGTTTGCAAGGTAGCGATCACGCCATCGGTAGTGGGCGCCGCCGCGGCATGAGCCGCCGCTAAACCCAGCTCGCGCAACACCCGCTCCGGTTTGGGGCCGCGGCAGAGTACCGGCACGGCGGCCAAGGTTTGCAGGAAGGCGGCGCGCAATCCTGTTTGGGTGGCGAGCGATAGCAGGCGCGTCAGGCCCTCGCCCGTCAGCAGGATCAACAAGCGCGGCGGCTGGGCGATGAACTCGTCGAGCCACTGCCGTACTGGCGCGGGGTCGGGCGCATCGAGAATAGAAATCAGAGGAACTTCAATGACTTGCGCGCCTCTGTTACGCAAGAGTGTGGCCAATAGCCGCTGCTGGCGGGTTTCGCCGATGGCGATGCGCCGCCCGGCCAGCGCGGAGGAAAGCGTGGCGCTGGCGGCGCTGAGAGGGGAGATCTGGTGCATGTTCGGGTTCATAAAGGTTGCATGAAGGTAACACTTTTTCTGCATAAAGAGGCAAAGATGGTAACAAAATTAGGCTTTCCTAAATAAAGTTACGCTTTTCGGTAACACTTGTGTTACCATGCGCCCCGCATTCCTACCCGGAGTGCAACATCGAAACAATCCATCTCTTACAAGGAGTCGAAAATGAACGTCCACACCCTCAGCGTCCAGACCGCAGCCGATATCACTATCTCGGTATTGATTGCTCTGGTTCTGGTGGCAGGTACGGCTATCGCTACGCTTGCCTCGCTGTAAACCAGCGTCCAGGTTCCTCCAAGCGGCGGATTTGGACCCCTCCCCAAATTCAATGCCCCCGGAACCTGGAAACGACCGCGCCGCAGCTTGAATGTTCTTCAGGCTGCTGCACGGTTCCCTTCAAGTCTCCCTTCTATCTCTCTCTTTTATATAGCTATTCCTTTCCTTTTTGCAGTAAGCGATCCACGAAATTGCAGGGGCGCTGCCGGCTGTCGAGTTGCGCGGCGATGATGTCGTTCCAGGCCGTCTTGCAGGCGCCGGTGGAGCCCGGCATACAGAAGATCGCGGTGCTGTTGCTGAGCCCGGCGAAGGCGCGCGATTGAATCGTGGAGGTGCCGATTTCGGCGAAGGACAGGTGGCGGAAGAGTTCGCCAAAGCCGTCGATGCTCGAATCGAACAAGGGTGACAAGGCCGCCACGGTATTGTCGCGCTTGGTGAAGCCGGTGCCGCCGGTTACCAAAATGACGTGCACGGCGGGTTCGGCGATCAAGCCCGCCACCAGGGCGCGCAGGCGGTAGATGTCGTCGCGGCAGATGTGTTTGCTGTGCAGCCGGTGCCCGGTAGCCGTGAGCGCCTCGCGCAGAAACTGGCCTGAACTGTCGTTTTCCTCGCTACGGGTGTCGGACACCGTGACTACGGCGGCCGTCAGCGCAACGAAATCCTGCATGGGTTTGTTACCGGCCATAAATTCCTCGGCGGGATGAAGCGGAAAGAGAAAGCACAGCGGCCTTAGCCGCCGGTCATGTTCATGAAACGCAAGACTTGCGGCGCGTCTTTGTCGTAGAAGTAGTGGCGTTCGGGTTTGAGGTCCATCGCCTGGCGGATCGTCTCTTGCAATAGCGCCTCGTCATCCGGATGTTCACGCAAGATCTGGCGCAGATCGACCGAATGCTCATTGCCCAGGCACAAGAGCAGACGCCCCTCCACCGTCACCCGCACGCGGTTGCAGGTGGAGCAAAAATTGTGGCTCACCGGTGAGATGAAACCGACCCGGGTAGCGCTGCCGGCGATGCTGTAATAGCGCGAAGGGCCGGCGGTTTTCAGCGTCATTGGCGTCAGTTCGTGCTGGCTGGCGATCACTTTGCGCACTTGCTCGTTGCTGCATGTGGTCAGCTCGCGCTCGTGTTCCGACAGCGTCCCCAGCGGCATTTCCTCGATGTAGGCGATGTTGACGCCCAGCCGCTGCGCGTAATGCAGGAGGTCGAGAATCTCGTGATCGTTGCGGCCCTTGAGAATCACCG
>JAITMI010000210.1 GCA_031277435.1 Pseudomonadales bacterium | reverse complement strand
CCGCCGCCGGACCCGCCGCCGGGCGTTGAAGCGAATATTGATGTTTCGGTACCGCAAGGCGCCGTGGCGCGTTCAGTGCGGCAGCGCCTGGAACGGCACCGGACTAACCCTTCCTGCGCCGCGTGCCATGACATCATCGATCCCATCGGCTTCGCGCTGGAAAATTTCGATTTGATCGGCAGGTGGCGCGATACCGAGGAAGGCCAGCCGGTTGATGCGAACGCGCGTTTATGGGACGGCACGCCATTGTTCGGTTCCGCGGAATTACGCCAAGCCTTGCTCGACAGAGACGCCCTGTTCGTGCAGGCGCTCACCGAAAAATTGATGACGTATGCCCTTGGCCGGGTAGTGAGTTACAGCGATATGCCCAGCGTCAGAAACATCGTGGATGAAGCCGCGCGGACGGACTACCATTTCGCGGCGCTGGTGCAGGGCATCGTCGCCAGCGAGGCGTTTCAAATGCGGGTCAAGGATTCTGGTACGGAAAGTCAAGTTCAACAACAAGTCAATGCGAGGTAAGGCCATGTTCATCACGCGCAAACATTTGTCACGCCGCGCCATGCTCAGAGGAAGCGGAGCGGCCTTGGCCCTGCCTCTGCTCGACGCGATGCTGCCCGCCTGCACCGCCTTGGCGGCAAGCGCCGCGCGCCCGCGCAGCCGCTTCGTTTCGATTTATATTCCGCATGGCGCGACGCTGGCGCGTTGGACGCCCGCCAGCGACGGCAAAAATTTTGAATTCTCGCCGATTCTCAAGCCCCTGGAGCCCTGGCGGGATTATGTGAACGTACTGTCCAATTTGGCGCACGCGCCGGTAGGCCCGCTGGCGGGTGAAGACGCTGGCGGCGCGGAAAATCATAATCGCGCCATTGCCGCGTTTCTTACTGGCGCGCACCCGGTGAAAGGTGAGCGCGCCTATGTAGGCGCGTCGGTGGATCAAGTGGCCGCCCAAGCGATTGGGCAGGATACGCCCTTGCCATCCATCGAACTTTCCGTGGAACCGGCTGGGCTCAATTGCGGCAGCGGCTTCAATTGCGCTTATAACAACACCCTGGCGTGGAAATCCGCTACCTTGCCCTTGCCGATGGAAAACAACCCCCAAACCGTGTTTGAAAACCTGTTTGGCGATGGCAGCACCGCGGAAACCAGAAACAAACGGCGCGAATTGTCAGGCAGCCTGCTGGATTCCTTGCTGGAGGAAGTTGACCGGCTTAACAAAAACTTGTCGTTAGCCGATCGTTCCAGTTTTGATGATTATTTGCAAGAAGTTCGTGAAATCGAGCGCCGCACCGCCCTGGTGGACGCCAAGCTATCCCAGAACCTCGAATTGCCGGATGCTCCGGCTGGAATTGCTCCCGATTTCGCCACGCGATTGGAACTCTTGTTTGACTTACAGGTGCTGGCGTTCAAAACCGACATGACGCGCATTTCCACGTTGATGCTGGCGCGGGAACTGAGCAATGCCGTTTATGCCGCCAGCGGCGTAACGGAGGGTTTTCATACCTGTTCGCATCACTCCCACCTGGAAGAAAACAAACTGAAATTTGCCGCCATCAATCAATACCACATCACGCAATTGGCAAAATTCGCCGATAAATTGGCGCAAACGCCGGATGGGGAACACAGCCTGCTCGATAACACCGTCGTCCTGTATGGCAGCGGCTTGAGCGATGGCAACGAACACAGTTTCGATCCTTTGCCCGTGCTGCTGTTGGGCAAGGCCGCCGGGCGCCTCGAAGGAGACCGTCATTTGCGTTTCCCGCCGCAAACCCCCATGTCAAATTTGCTGTTGAGCCTGCTGCATGTCCTGGACGTGCCGCGGGATAGTATTGGCGACAGCACGGATACCTTGGCGATATGAACAGGTTTTTTCGCAACTGTAGGATGCAAGTAATCGCTCTGGGCGTGGCGCTGGTATTTGGCTTGTTTATGCCGCAAGCAAAGGCGCAGCCGCAAGTGTATGAGCCAGGCGTGCATTATCAAGAATTGTCCATGCCGCTTCCTGATGCGGACCCGGATCGCGTCGACGTGATGGAACTGTTCTGGTACGGCTGCCCCCTCTGTTACGACCTGTTGCCCACGTTTCAGATCTGGGAATCTTCATACCGAAGCAGCGACATGAACTTCACGCGCGCGCCAGTGATATGGAATCAGGTGATGGAAACTCACGCCAGGCTGTATTTGACCGCGGATGAACTGAATCTGGTACCACTGGCGCCAAAGTCCAGTTGGGAAGTGACTCCAACCCTGCACAATGCCGTGTTCGACGCCATTCATGGCGATAATAAGCCGCTCAGTTCCGCGCCGGAAATTCAGCCCTTGTTTGCGGCCGCGGGAGTGACCCAGGATGCGTTTGAGGCAGCCTGGAATTCAGAGGCGGTGGAAAGACGCCTGAGTGAGATAAAGATACTGTCAGCGCCGCCGGAACTTACCAGCTTGCCAGCGCTGCTGGTGGATGGCCGTTATGTCATTACCTTCAATGAATCGGTAAAAACAAGCGAAGATTTGTATAAAGTCTTGAATTTTTTAATCGTCCAGATAAGAAATACAAAGTGATGCGCTGCTTATGCTGAGTGTCCATGGCGAGATGGCGCGAAGAGCTGAGTGCTGCCGGGAGTCGTCCGTTCCCCAGCGCTGAGGTACACTGCCGCGTGGATTCCGAGCCCTTTTCTCCAAGCACAGTGAGCGCCATGAAACACCTCGTACTTTTTATTCTCGGTATTTTGGGACTAATCATCACGCCAAACGCCGTCTTGGCCAGCAGCGATTACGTTTGCGAGCCGAGTTGGGCGCCGCCAAGTTCCAGCATCAGCTTCAATTCCTGCGGTAATGGCGCGATGCTGTCGCCTAATAACGACACGCGCGTCAATCTGTTATTCCTGCAACGCGCGGAGGCTACGCCGTTTCCTCAAGTGCTTGATGACGCGGTTGCCCCGCAAGATGCCGAGTGGACGGGCCTCGATTTTGGCAAGAGCATTTTTAGCTGGGATGCGGTGGTACGCAGCCATTTGCCGGAAGATGAATTTTATGCCCGCTTCTATATTTTTGAGGGATCGCGTTGCGGGAGTCTGGATTCTGGACGCGAGGCTTTTACGCTGGCCTTGGCCGCTAATGCTCAGGTGAGCGAAACCGATCGCGCGGCGTTATTGCAGGCTCGCGGCAATCTTGCGCGGCATTGCCCAAACGCGCTTGAGGACGGCGCGGTCACGGGCGTTTGGCCTGACGCTCTATCCGGCATGGACGCGCAATTTTTTCTCAATTATTTGCAAGGCGCGGATGCTTTTTATGCCGGAAATTGGGACGGCGCCCGGCGCATTTTCGAGGATTTACGCGCGGCTTCTGATGAGTGGCTGGCGCAAACCGCCGCCTACATGCTGATCCGGGTGGAATTGAATGTCGCGCAGGAAAGCGGTTTCGATGGCTACGGCTATTTTTTCGGCGTAGCGGATCCCGATCATCCCGCCGCCATTCACGCGCAAGAAGCCATTAGCGCTTATTTGACTCGCTACCCCACGGGTAGCTATGCCGAGTCCGCGCGCGGCTTGCGGCGCCGCGCGCTGTGGCTCGCCGGGGACTATGCCGCGCTGGCCGGCGAGTATGAAGCGTTGCTCGATAGTATCGCGCCAGATACGCAAGATGCGCTGGCCTTGATGCAGGAAATCGATAACACCTTGTTTTTTCCTCCCGCCAACCAGGCTGTTGAAGCCGCGCAACTTGCGCAAACGCCACGCTTGTTGGCCGTGCATGATTTGTCGCGGCTACGCAAGCCCGATGAACAAATGCCAGCGCCGCTCAGCCGCGCGGAGCTTGCCAGCCAGGCGCCGCTGTTTGCGCAACAACCAGCGCTCTATGATTATTTGGTCGCGGCGCACACTTTCTATGCCGAGCAGGATTATCGCCAGGTGTTATCGTTCATTCCAGAAACGGATGCCGCCAGCAATACGCCGCTGGCCTTCAGCCGCCAGATGCTGCGCGGCATGGCCTTGGCGGCCTTGAATGATCCGGCGGAAGAAACGCATTGGCGAACGCTGCTGCAAGGTACGTTGGCGCCTTATCAGCGTGAACTGGCTGAATTGGGCTTAGCCGTGTTGTGGCAGCGGGAGGGGAATTTGTCCGCGATCTTCGCGCCCGATTCGCCGGTGCGGGACGCGACCTTGCGTAAAATCGTCTTGTCGCGTAAAGCGGGTCCAGAACTTTTGCGCGCCGTCGTCGCCGATACTGGCGTCCCGCCCGACATGCGCGAAGTGGCTTTATTTACGCTGCTACAAAGAAATCTACTTACCGGACACTATGCCGATTTCCTGAAGGATCAAGCGCTGACATCAAACGATAACGCCGCCGCAGCGTATTGGCAGTGGTATTTCCCTTTTGACGCTGGCAACGCGACGGCGGTGTTCACTACTGGAATCTGGGTTGGCGTCGATGGCTATGCCTGCCCGGCGCTGCTTGGCACCGCCGGTGCCTTGGCGCGCAACCCCGCCGACGCCGCGGCGCTTTTGTGCCTCGCGGATTTTTGGCGGCTGAACGGTTTTGATGATTTTTACGCCTTGCAATCGAGCACATCTGAAGGCGCGCTGGGCGCTGGCCCCAGCGAATTCCCCGGCCAAGAATCCTCGCGCGCCTCGATCTATGCCGCGGTAGTGGCCGACCCTCGCGCCAGCGCCGACGACAAGGCCTATGCGCTCTATCG
>JAITMI010000153.1 GCA_031277435.1 Pseudomonadales bacterium | reverse complement strand
GGATTGCTCCGGCGGGCTACAATCGCCACTATTGTGGCAGGGAGAGAATTACTTGCTGACGAGACCAGTGACCACGGTGGCCTGCATACCGATCAGTTCTTCAACGCGCGCTTTGTAGGCGGCGTTCAGTACGTCCCGGCCCGCTTGATAGTCACCGAGCAGCGCGTTGAGTTCGCTGATCTCTTTGTCGCTCAGATCAAACAGGGAAACCACGGGCTTGACTACGGGTTGTGGCGCCGCCGCTTCTTCATTACCCAGGGCCAATGTGGGCAACGTTGCGGCCAGTATTACGGCAATCAGCTTGTTCATATCGACCTCCTGGGTCCATGAGGTCCAGCGGCTGCTGGGCTTGGTGAGTAATTTAGGTTGCAAAATCGCAAGAACTCGGGAGCAATCCGGGCATTAGCGAGGAACAATTCAGTAGCAATAATGGAATGTTTTTGCACGATTGTGGCGCCAGGAGGCAGTTGTAAACTAAAACGATCATTCAGGTTTGCTCATGAATAGACTCATTATTTATCTTCTGGCCTGCTGCGCGGCGCTGCCGCTACAGGCCGCCACGGCGCCGGAGCGTTATCGCGTGGATTGGCATTTCACGCTTGAAGCCGGCCAGGATCTGGCGCAAGTCACGCTAGAAATCGCCGATGGCCGCCCGGTGCATGAAATCCGTTTTCGCTTTGATCCTCAGCGTTTCAGCGATTTTTCGGCCACTGGAGAACTCTCGGTTGAAAATGGCCAGCTCACCTGGGAGCCGCCGCGCGAAGGCGCAAAGCTCAGCTATTTCGCAAAAATCACCCACGCGCGCGACAACCAGAACCAAGCGCAAAGTTACGACGCGCTGATGACGGACGATTGGGCCTTGTTTCGCGGCGACCGCCTGACGCCGCGACTGCGCGTCACCACGCGCAAAGACGCGGTGGCGACTACGCGCCTGCATGTGCGCGCGCCCGCCGATTGGAGCGTCAACACCGGCTGGCCGCTGTATGAAGCCGGCGAGGACGGCGTGGCGACATTTGGCATCATCGATCCAGAACGCGACTTCGACCGCCCCAGCGGCTGGATCATGGCAGGCAAGCTGGGCACGCGCCGCGCTTACGTGGGTAAAGACGAGGACACCTATTTCTCCATCAGCGCGCCGCTCAACTCCAGCGCCGACCGCATGAGCTGGCTGACCTTGGTGAGCCTGGTCTACCCCGAAATCGTCACGGCCTTCGGCTCAGTGCCGGAAAAAATCCTGCTGGTGAGCGGTGACGATCCGCTCTGGCGTGGCGGCCTGTCCGGCCCCAATTCGTTTTATTTTCACGCTGGCCGCCGCGCGGTAAGTGAAAATGGCACCAGCCCCCTATTCCACGAACTCGTACACGTCATCACCCGCATCAGCGGAGAAAACAACGATGATTGGATCACCGAAGGGATCGCCGAGTATTACGGCATCGAACTTCTGTACCGCGCTGGCGGTATTACGCAAGACAGAAAAACGGAAATTCTCGCCGGTCTCGCCGCCTGGGGCCGTGAGGCGCCCGCGCTGCGCACAAGGCAATCCAGCGGCGCGGTGACGGCGCGCGCCACCGCCTTGTTCGCTGAACTGGATGAGGAAATCGCCAGACTCAGCGAAAACACCAGCAATCTCGATGCCGTGACGCGCCTCTTGATAGCCGAGCGCCGCGTGAGTCTCGATGATTTGCGCGCGGCCTTCGAGCAAGTCACGGGCGCCGCTTCGCTCACGCTGCAAGGTTTAGAGTGACGCGCCCGCTGATCTTCATCAATTCTTGACACGCCGCATGGATGCTCTCCTTTATACTCGCGCCCCTTTGCTATTTTGGAACGATTTATGACGGACCAGGGCCACGGCGGCGCCGCTCAGCCGGTGCCCGCCGCTTCACTGTGGCGCGCACTCAGCCAGGCCATCGCTGGCAGCGAGGCTGATTACACCAAGATCAGCCTGAACCGGGCGATTTTTCTACTGGCCATTCCAATGATGCTGGAACTGCTGATGGAATCCACTTTCGCGGTGGTGGATATTTATTTCGTCAGCCAGCTCGGCGCTTCCGCCGTGGCCACGGTGGGGCTGACGGAAACCTATCTATACTTGCTCTACTCGCTCGCCATCGGTCTGGCCACGGCGGTGACGGCGATCGTGGCGCGCCGCTGCGGCGAAGGGCAGCGCGAAGCGGCGGCCGTGAGCGCGGTGCAGGCAATCTTGCTCGGCATCCTGGTCTCGCTGCCTTTTTGCGTGGCGGGGCTGTTTTTTTCGCGTGAATTATTGGCGCTGATGGGCGCCGATGCGTGGGCGCTAAGTGAAGGCTACCGCTTCACCCAGTGGATGCTGGGCGGCAATGTGGTGATCGTGCTGATCTTCATCATCAACGCGGTTTTTCGCGGCGCTGGCGACGCGGCGATCGCCATGCGCGTGCTCTTGATCGCCAATGGCGTCAATCTGGTGCTTGATCCGCTTTTGATCTTCGGCTGGGGGCCGGTTCCCGCCTTCGGCGTTGAAGGCGCCGGCATCGCCACTACCTGTGGCCGCGCGGTTGGCGTGGCGGTGCAGCTTTGGAGCTTGTTCCACGGCGGCAAGCATATTCGCGTCATGGCCGCACAGTGCCGCTTGAATATTCGTTCCATGATTAACATCGCTTACACATCGCTTGGCGGCATCGGGCAAATGCTGGTGTCGATGACATCGTGGATTTTTTTGATGCGTATTCTGGCCGACGTGGGCAGCGTGGCGGTGGCCGGCGCCACCATCACCGCGCGCCTGTTCTTGTTTACTCTGATGCCAACCTGGGGCCTGGCCAACGCGGTGGCGACGCTGGTGGGGCAGAATCTTGGCGCTGGCCAGCCTGAACGCGCGGAAAAGGTGGTATGGAAGATCGGTTATTACAATATGGCGTTTTTGCTTGGCGTATCCTTGCTGTTTTTCTTTTGCAATGAAGCCTTGATCGGCATTTTTACCGCTGACCCCGCGGTGATCGCCGTGGGCGCGCGCTGGCTGCGCATTCTGTCGTACTCGTATTTCGTCTACGGCTGGTGGAGCGTGGCGGTGCAAGCCTTCAACGGCGCTGGCGATACGCGCACGCCGACTTACATCAACCTGGTTTTTTTCTGGTTGATCCAAATCCCCTTGTCCTGGTGGCTGGCGCTGCCGCGCGGCTGGGAGGAAGACGGCGTGTTCTGGGGCGTGTTCATTTCGGAAACCGGCGTGGGCTTGTTTACGCTGTGGTTATTCACGCGCGGCGGCTGGAAAAATGCTCAGGTTTGAGCAAGGATGACGGCAATGAATACTGATCTTTTCATCGTCCTCGCGCTGCTTGGCGCCGCCATCGTGATGTTCGTGCGCAACCGTCCGCAAATGGACATGGTGGCGCTGATCATGATGACGGCGCTGCCGCTTACCGGCATCATCAGCGTAGAGGAATCCTTGGCGGGTTTCAGCGACCCGAACATCATTCTGATCGCGGCGCTATTCGTGGTGGGCGACGCGCTGGTGCGCACCGGCGTGACGCAGCGGTTAGGCGATTGGCTGTTGCGGCGCACCGGTTCCAGCGAAAGCCGGCTGCTGCCGCCCTTGATGGCCAGCGTGGCCACGGTCGGCTCGGTCATGAGCTCGACGGCGGCAACGGCGCTTTTCATCCCCGTGGCGCTGCGTATCGCGCGGCGCACCGGCATCGCCGCCAGCCGCTTGTTGATGCCGCTGAGCATGGGCGCGCTCATCAGCGGCATGATGACGCTGATCGCCACCGCGCCCAACCTGGTGGTCAACGCCGAACTCACGCGCCGCGGTTTTCGCGGTTTCAATTTTTTCAGTTTTACACCGTTTGGTCTGGTGATCTTGGCGCTCGGCATCGCCTACATGCTGCTGGCGCGGCGCTGGCTGACGCATGAGGGCGGCGGCAAGAGTCATACGCAGCCGCAATTGCAGGATTGGGTGGAGGAATACGCCCTGGCGCAGCGTGAATACCGCTTGCGCGTCGGCGCGCGCTCGCCCTTGATCGGGCAAACGCTCGGCGAACTCGAACTGCGCGGCAGCGCCAATGTCGATCGGATCGCCATCGAACGCCCTGGCCGTTTCGCGGCGGAGCTCATCCAGCCCGTCGCCAGCACC
>JAITMI010000152.1 GCA_031277435.1 Pseudomonadales bacterium | reverse complement strand
GCTGTTGTACCAGGGCAAGAGCGCGCGGCGCACCATGTCCTTCACGCCGCTGTCGGCGAAGCGTTGTTCTTCGGCTTTTACCAGGCCGGAGTTGATTAAATACAGGCGCAGCGCGTCGGCGCCGTATTGTTCCATCAAGAGATCGGGCGGAGTGAAATTGCGCAGGCGCTTGGACATTTTTTTGCCGTCCTCGGCCATCACGATGCCGTTGACGATCACGTTTTTGAACGCTGGTTTGTCAAACAGCGAGGTGCTCAGCACCAGCAAGGTGTAGAACCAGCCGCGGGTCTGATCCAGCCCTTCGGCGATGTATTCGGCGGGGAAGCCGGCCTGGAACAATTCTTGATTCTCGAAGGGATAATGCAGTTGCGCGTAAGGCATCGAGCCGGATTCAAACCAGCAATCGAGCACTTCTTCCACGCGGCGATAGGTACCTGCTTCGCCGGCGCGGGTGAAGGTGAGTTGATCGACGAATTCGCGGTGCAGATCGCTTACCAATACGCCGGTGTACTCTTGTAATTCAGCGATGGAGCCGATGCAGAGCGCGTTGCCGCTGACATCGTTGATCCAGATCGGCAGCGGCGTGCCCCAGTAACGGTTGCGCGAGATGCACCAGTCGATGGCGCCCAAGAGCCAATTGCCCATGCGGCCATTTTTGATGTGCTCGGGCACCCAGTTCACTTGCTGGTTGCAGGCTGCCAAGCGTTCGCGCAGCGTTTCCACCTTCACATACCAGGAGGGAATGGTGCGGTAGATAATTGGCGTGTCGGAACGTGGGCAGAAGGGATAGGCGTGCACGACGGTGTCTTGCACCAGCAGTGCGCCGCTTTCCTTCAAACGGCGGATGATGTTTTTGTCGGCGTCCTTCACGTACTGCCCTTGATAATCGCCAACTTCCGCGGTGAATTTACCTTCAAAATCGATCGGGCAGGGCGCGGCGTTGACGCCATGCTGGCGCATCACGCGGTAGTCGTCCTCGCCGAAAGCCGGCGCCTGATGCACGATGCCGGTGCCGCTGTCGGTCGTCACGTAATCGTCGGCCATTACTTTGAAAGCGCCTTCGGCGGCGAGTTCTTGGAAATAGGGAAAGAGCGGTTCATAACGCTTGCTCACCAGCGCGGAACCCGGCAGCGTTTGCAGCACTGCAAGTTTGCGCTGTTTGCCGACGGCATCGAGACGCGCGCTGGCTAAGTAAAATTCCTTGCCGCTGTCGAGGTCGCGCACTTTGCTGTACTCGATGTTGGCGTTGACGCAGAGCCCGAGGTTGGAAGGCAAGGTCCAGGGCGTGGTGGTCCAGGCCGCCATGTAGGCGTCCTCGTCGCATAATTTGAACAACACGGTGACGGCGGGATCTTGCACGTCCTGATAGTTGGAGCTGGCCTCGAAGTTCGACAATACGGTGCCGAGCGCGGTGGAAAAAGGCACTACTTTTACGCCGCGATAAATTAACTCTTTGTTCCAAAGCTGTTGCAGCACCCACCACACCGATTCCATGAAGGTCGGGTCCATGGTTTTGTAGTCGTTCTCAAAATCGACCCAGCGGCCAATGCGGGTGATGGTTTTTTCCCATTCGGTCGTGTAACGCTGCACGATGCCGCGGCATTCGTTGTTGTAGCCGGCGATACCGAGTTTTTCGACCGCTTGCTGCGAGCTTATGCCGAGGCTTTTGTCAATTTCGTGCTCAATCGGCAGGCCGTGGCAGTCCCAGCCAAAACGGCGCTGCACGTAGCGGCCTTGCATGGTGTAGTAGCGCGGAATGATGTCCTTGAGCGTGGAGCCGACCAGATGCCCATGATGCGGCAGGCCGGTGGCGAAGGGCGGGCCGTCATAAAAAATATAGGGCGGGCAGTCGCGCGTCGCCTCCAGTGAGCGCTGAAATACCTGGCGTTCTTTCCAGAAGCGCAACACCGCGTGTTCCGCCTCGACGAAGGAAAAAGTGTCTTCTTTGTGCTGCTCTGTGGTCTCGCTCACGGGGTACTCTCTGTTGGACTGCTGCCGGACTTTGCTGGACACGGATACAAAAAACCCGCCTCGGGGGCGGGTTTTTCAGGTCAACCTAAGGCCTTCAACCCACCTCGCGGCGCTGAATGAAGACGTAAATAAAGGTGCGGCTGGGATAATTCATAGGGCGGGAAGGATAGTCGTTGAGCGGGTAATGTCAAGCTGCGCGGGCAAGATTGGGGGGATGTGCTATTACTGGCTGGCCCATTCTTGAGAGGTGCGCGCAGAGGGTGCATAGGAAATACTTTCGCATCAACACAATTTTGGAGTTGTGTTATGATTCCCGCGTTCGATAGTGCTACCGGTAATTTGCCGCCCGGTGAACACATGGCGACATGGCAAGAAATAACGGAGCGCTATGGTTATACGCCGTGGCGGCGGCATTTGCTCGATGGAATGCTCAATGCCTTGCGCTTGTTACGTGGCGCAGGTTGCAAGCGGGCATATATCGACGGCAGCTTTGTTACAGCCAAGCCGCAGCCGGCGGATTTTGATGCGTGCTGGGATGCTGAAACGGTGGATTTCGATTCGGTGGACGAGCGCTTGCTTTCTTTCGCCAATGGGCGGGCGGTGCAAAAAAAAGCCTTTTTCGGCGAATTTTTTATTGCGGATAGCCGCGCCGACCCACAGGGTACGCTGTTCCGTGATTTTTTTCAGACTGATCGTGATGGTCGCCGCAAGGGCATTATCGTTATTGAATTGGAAAATTTGCCATGATTATGAACCAGCGCCAGTACCTCAATACTCAAGCGGCGGCCCGGCGTTTCCAGCAGGCGCTAGATGGGCCCGACGCCGAAGGCTTGCACCCCAAGGCAGCAAACGCCATGCGCGAAGGGTTGCGTAGTCAGCTTGAAGATTTGCGGGCGGAGCTGGCCGAATATGACGCCCTGCGCCAAGGGAAGGTCGTTACGTTGGAGGCGGAATCCATTGTTGGCATTGGCGAAGCGTTAATCAAAGCGCGCATCGCCCGCAACCTTACGCAAAAAGTGCTGGCGAAACGCTTGTCTTTGGCCGAACAGCAAATTCAGCGTTACGAGGCTACGCAATATAGCGGAGTGAGCGCCGAACGTTTGCAGCAAGTGGCCGATGCGCTCAAGTTGCGCGTGCGTGAGATATTCACGCTTGAGCAAGCGCGGTGACTGGTTCTTCAGATTGAATCAATTCGGGGATACGTCAGTAGGCGGGTAGCTGCTGTCTGGCCAGACCCTGGCGGGCGAGGTTGACATTAGGCCATGAGTGGAAAGTACATTAAGCAGAAAGCACGTTCGGCGCGTCTAGAAGTAATGCATTTTTGGCGTGGTGTCCGCATTCCGTCCCGTATCGTAGAAAACGTCTATGGAAGCGGCAACTTCGATGATGCTGGCGATGAGCTTATCGCTACTCTAAGGCGCGTGTCTGGCTATCCCCCAGATCAGTATCGCTACCGCTTTGATTTTGACTCTACCCATCAAAATCCTTGGTATCACACTTTTATTTTTGAAATCCAAGACATCCCTGACGCTATTTATGAGCAATTTATCTCTCAAATCGCAATCTTGGGGCTGTTGGAAAATCAATCGACCTAACATTCAACTGTCATCGGCATGGCAAAAGCGCGCTTCAGCGCCGCGCCGCCTCATAAAGCGGCATTACCGACGGTAACAGAGATTGAATTTCCTGAATCCGGTTGGCGCTGGCGGGGTGGCTGCTCAGAATCTGCGGTGGCGCGCTGCCGCCGCTGGCGTTGATCATCTTCTGCCATAGCGTGACGCCGGCGCGCGGGTCGTAGCCGGCGCGGGCGGCGAGTTCGAGGCCGATGCGGTCGGCTTCCGCTTCGTCGCCGCGGCTGAAACTGGTGGCGATCAGGGCTTGGTAGCCGGTGGCGGCGAGTTGGGTCGAGCCTTGGCCGAGGCCAAACAGCGAGGCGCCGATGCCTATCACCCCCTGCGCCACCAAGGCTTGCGACATCTGCTCGCGTGAGTGTTCGCGCAGGGCGTGGGCGATTTCGTGGCCCATGACGATGGCGATTTCGTCATCGCTGAGGTTCAGCGTCTGGATCAGCCCGGAATAGAACATGATCTTGCCGCCGGGCATACAGAAGGCGTTAAGTTCGTCGCTTTGCAGCACGTTGACTTCCCAGTCCCAGCTCAGCGCATCCTGGCGGAACACCGCGGTTTGCGGCTCCAGGCGGCTGGCCACCGTGCGCACCCGCTGCAACAGGCCGGCATTGCGGTTGAGCGTGCCGTTTTGCTGCGACTCGACTTTCAGCTCGTTGTAGGACTGCGCCGCCATCTGGTTCATTTCTTGCGAGGACACCAGCAAGAGCTGCTGGCGATTGGCGCCGACCACGCCGGAGGAGGTGGTGGTCGCGCAAGCGCCCAAACCAAGCGCCATGACACACAGGCCGATACGGGCCGCTATGGTGGTGGTCATCCTGAATAAACGCATACTGCCTCCTCGCCTGCCGGCTTGCACTGGTCGCGGCGCCGATCATAAAGCCTTGTGAGGGTTAAGGCTATTTCGGGCTGAAGCTATTTATTGTGTATTTGACTTGTCGCGCGCTTGAGCGTTGTTTGGCTTGCGTTTGACTTGACGGCTTTGGCGGCCCCTTGAGTTTCTGCCAAAATCCGCGCTTGATCGGGCATCGGGGGTATTTAGGAGTAAAGATGAGCACTTACGACGCGGAAGTAGTGATCGCGGGCGGCGGCCCGGTGGGCATGGGGCTGGCGATTGAGCTGGGCCAGCGCGGCATTCGCACGCTGGTGATTGAAAAATACTCAGAGCCGCAGCCGATCCCCAAGGGCCAGAATCTGACCCAGCGCAGCATGGAGCATTTCCATTTCTGGGGCATTGAGCGCGAGTTGCGCGCCGCGCGCACGATTCCCGCCGAGTATGGCATTGGCGGCCTTACCGCTTATGGCTCGCTGCTGTCGGGCCATCACTATGACTGGCTACAGCGGCAACTGGTGCGGCAATACTATTACTGCGCCAATGAGCGTTTGCCGCAGTATGCCACCGAGCGCGTGTTGCGCGAGCGCGTTGCGCAATTGCCGACGGTAGAAGTGCGTTACGGCTGGGCGGCGCAAGATTTCACGCAGGATGCGGACGGTGTAACGCTCGAAATAGTGGAACATCAAGGCAACAATGTCCGCGACCGCGTGCGTGGCCGTTATCTCGTTGGCTGTGATGGCAGCCGTTCGCTGATCCGTGAGCGCGCCGGCATCACGCAAACTTTGGCCGATCACGATAAATTGATGGCCTTGCTGGTGTTTCGTTCCAAGGAATTAAATCGTTTATTGGAACGCTTTCCAGGCAAGTCGTTCTATAACGTGCTGCATCCGGATCTGAAGGGTTATTGGCTATTTTTTGGCCGTGTCAGTCTGGAGGACGATTGGTTTTTTCACGCGCCGGTGCCGCGCGAGGCGCGTGAGGGCGGGTTTGATTTCGCCGCGTATCTGCATTTCGCGGTGGGGGCGGATTTTGACGTGGAATTTGAACACATCGGGTTTTGGGATTTGCGTTTCGCCATCGCTGACCGTTATCGCCAGGGCTCG
>JAITMI010000086.1 GCA_031277435.1 Pseudomonadales bacterium | reverse complement strand
CTGATCTTCATGATCGCCAGCGTCGAAACTGGAACGGACGTTACCGCCCCCGCGCCAGCGCCGGGCGCGAATAACGCCGGCACCGCGCTCGCGCCCACGGCGAGCGGCATTGACGAACTCGCCGACCTTGGCATCCCGGTGATGAGCGTACTGTTTCCGCCGCCCTACCAAGGCTCCACGCCAGTGGCGCACGCGCGCGCGGAACTCTTGACGACCACGCAATTATTGGCCCTCCTCAACGCCGGCTCGCCCCTATTGTTGATCGACACCAGCGGCTCGGCGCAAACCATCGCCGGCGCGCTGCCGGTGGAGGACATCGGCAAGGACGGCAGCATCACCGACAGCTTCCAATTGGCGGTCAACGACTGGCTGAATGAAACCACCGGCGGCGATCAAAGCCTGCCAATCGTGCTCTTTGGCGCCGGACTTCAAGACCGTTCGTCCTACAACGCTGCCTTGCGCGCTGGCGCGCTGGGCTGGAAGGCGCTGTGGTATCGCGGCGGTCTCGAAGCCTGGCGCGCCAATGGCCTGCCGCTGGTTGATCTGGACGCGCCGCAAGCGCAAGAAGAACCGCAAACCGTCACTGAGACGGACCCTGGCGTGGCGGATCGTTTCGCTTTTTATGATGGGATTGATTTCTTCGGCGGCGATTTTGACCAGGTGCGGGTGGAGGAAGCGGCGCAGTGCCTGCAAATCTGCCTGGAAAATACCCAGTGCAAGGCAGTGACGGTAAACCTGTCCACGCGCTCGAAAAGCGGGCCGAATTGTTTTCTCAAGGATGGTTACGAGCGCGTCGAATTTTATGAGGAGGCGGTTTCCGGCGTATTTTTGGCGCCTACCTTTGATGGCGTATTGACCATCGACGGCGTTACGGTAAACCCCTCGGATATCATTGAATTGGGGCAGTAAACGCGGCGCGGCAAAGGTCAACCGGGCATGGACGCTTGCGTTAGCACGAGCGCGCCGCCCCCGCGAAATTAACCGCTGCGTTCACTGTTCCGTAGCGCCAGACTTTAGCCCATGACCGCGACCAAGCCCGACCAAACCGCCGCCTCTCATGCCGCCCCCGTGCTCGGCATGGGTGAGCCGCCGCCGTCGCGGCGCGCCCAAAATAGAACTAATGTTCTGTTATGGGCCATTTTTCTCTTGCTGCTGATCCTGGTCGGCGGCGTCATCTTCATCCTGCCGCGTTATATAAGCCCTTTCGTTCCAGAAGCGGCGCCGCTTGCCGTGGCCACTGAGCCGCCGGCATCCGCCGAACCAGCGCAGCCACTGGTACAACGCCAGCAAGCACAAGCAATTCTGGAACCGCTATTGGCGCTGCAAGACGAATTGGAACGCGGCGGCGTCACGCGCTGGGCCGAAGCGCCTTTCACGTCCGTCCTCGCGCTGGCGCGTCAGGGCGATGCCGCCTACGCCGCGCAAGATTACGCCAAGGCCGCCGCGTTTTATCAAGACGCTTACACGCAACTGCAAGCGCTGAGCGCGAGTCAACAAAGCCGCTACGACGCCGCCATGGCCCAAGCCGCCGCCGCAATCACCGCGGGCGATGCCGCCAGCGCCACCGCCGCCTATGCCGAAGCGCTACTCTTGCACCCAGACAGCGCACAAGCGCTCGCCGGCAAAGCGCGGGCGGAAGTGCTGACGCAAGTGCAAGCTCTGCTCGCCGCCGGCCATAAGCTGCAAGAAGAACAGCAACTGGAAGCCGCGCAAGCGCAATACCAAGAGGCGCAAGCGCTCGACGCCACCCGGCCCGAAGTGCTGGCGGCGCTGGAGGGTATTGCGCAAGCGCTGCGTGAACGCGATTTCGCCGCCGCCATGTCGCGGGGTTACGCCGCCTTGCGGGATGAGCGCGCCGCCGATGCCATAGCCGCGTTCCAAAACGCGCGGCGTATCAAGGATGCGCCAGAAGTCAGCGCCGCCTTGCAACAGGCGCAAGCACAAGCGAGCCAGGCCGCGCTCAGCGCTCAAATTCAAGGCGCGCAAGAATACGAAAGCGCCGAAGCCTGGAACGACGCGCTCGCCGCCTGGAATGAGGTATTGGCGCTGGACCCCAACCTGGTAGAGGCCCAGCAAGGCCGCCAGCGCAGCCAAAGCCGCGCCAATCTGGATGCGTTTTTGAACGGTCTCATCGTTGAGCCCTTACTCTTGGCCGATGATTCGCTCCAGGCCCAGACCAGCCAGGTGCTGAAGGATGCCGAACGCATCGCCAATCCCGGCCCCCTAATTTTGGAACAAATACAACAAATACGCGCGCTATTGGCGCAAGCCGCCGTGCCGGTGCAGGTACAAGTACAATCGGACGGCCTCACGCAAGTGAGCTTGCCGCGCGTGGGCGAGCTGGGCAGCTTTACCAGTCACACGCTGAGCCTCAAGCCAGGCGCTTACACGCTGCTCGGCGTGCGCCCCGGCTACCGCGATGTGCGCGTGGAATTCGTGGTGGGCCTCGACGGTACGGCGCCGCTACTGAACATAGTTTGCGATGAAGCGATTTAAGCGATGGTAGACCAACAATCCCAAAACTCTTTCGAGACGGACGACGCTCCCATCGTCCCCATCGATTTCACCCCGCTCGGCGCCGCGCGCAAGCGTTGGCGTCCGCCCTTGAGCCTCGCGGGCGCGGCGGTAAGCGTGGTGCTGGCGCTATTTATCGGCGCAAGCTGGTTCGTGCTCACCGCGCGCTCGGTGTCCTTTACGCTCAACCCGCCCCAGAGCCAGTTATCGCTGCCGGGCGCGCTGGCCTTGGAACTGGGGCCGCGTTATCTGATCCGCCAGGGCAGGGTGCAAGCGCGCGCCAGCGCGGCGGGCTATTACGATTTTGATGGAGAGTTCCAGATAAGCGACGCTCAGGCGCAGAATTTCGTCATCGAACTTTTGCCGCTGCCCGGCCTCTTGGATCTCGATACCGGCGCGCTCAGCGGCGTCGAGGTAATCGCCGATGGCGAACTGGTGGGCACGACGCCGCTGCGCGCCCTGGAACTGGCCGCTGGCGAACACACGCTGAGCCTGCGCCATGCGCGTTATGAAACGCTCGATACCACAATTGACATCACCGGCCGCGCCACCACGCAAACCCTGTCGCTCACGCTTCAGCCCGCCTGGGCCACGCTTGAGTTCAACAGCAACCCGCCCGGCGCGATGGTCACCATCGACGGCGTGGACGCGGGCCTGACGCCCTTGTCCACCGAGGTGCTGGCGGGCGAGCATCAAGCCTTGGTCAAGCTCGCCGCGCACAAAGCCTGGACCGGCCCGCTGACGGTGCGGGCGCGCGAAGATTTCGCCTTGCCGCCAATCACGCTGGAACCCGCCGATGGCTTGCTGCTACTGCGCTCCAGCCCCAGCAGCGCCGCGGTAACGCTTGATGGCGCCTACCAAGGCCAGACACCGCTGGAACTCACGCTGCCGCCCGGCGGCGGCCATCAATTGACCTTGTTTTTGAACGGTTATGAAGAATCGACGCGCAACCTCAGTTTTGGCGCTGGTGAGGAAAGTTCGCTGGATATCACGCTCACGCCGATTCTCAGCAGCGTCCGCATTTCCGCCAGCCCCGCCGATGCCGAGCTTTACATCGACGGCGAACGGCGCGGCAACGCCAATCAAACTATTGAACTCTTGGCGGTGAGCCACGACATCGAACTGCGCAAGGAAGGTTACGCGCCATACAGCAGCGCCTTCGTGCCGCGGCCCGGCATGGAACAGGAATTGAACGTCACGTTAAAAACTCTGGCGCAAGCGCGCAGCGAGGCGATTCAGCCCGAGATCAGCGCCAACGGCCAAACGCTCAAACTCATCTACCCCGGCGCCTTCGTGATGGGCGCCTCGCGCCGCGAAGCGGGCCGCCAAGCCAATGAAGTGCTGCGCAGCGTGCAGCTCAGCAAACCTTTTTATCTGTCGGTGACGGAAGTCAGCAACGCGCAATACGCCGCGTTCGATCCCGCGCACGATTCGGGCATGGTCGCCGGCCAGAGCTTGAGCGGCCCCAATCAGCCGGTGGCGCGGGTGAGCTGGCTGGACGCGGTGCGTTATTGCAATTGGCTCAGCGAACAGCAAGGGCTCAAGCCGTTTTACCTGCTCAGCGGCACGGAAGTGAGCGGCGTTGATGCGCAAAGCGCCGGCTACCGCCTGCCCACCGAAGCGGAATGGGAATGGGCGGCGCGCGTGGCTGGCGATCCTTCAAGCCTGCTGCGCTTCCCCTGGGGCGCCGAACTGCCGCCGCCGCCCAATCAAGGCAATTACGCCGACATCAATGCCGGCAATTTTTTGGGCCGGGTGCTGATGAATTACGACGACGGTTTCATGGTGTCGGCGCCGGTGGCGAGTTTCGCCGCCAACGCCAACGGGTTTTTCGATATGGGCGGCAACGTCGCCGAATGGGTGCACGATTATTACGGCGCCGGCGCGCCCACGAGCGCCGCCGAAGTGGACCCGCTGGGCCCAAGCAGCGGCCTCTATCATGTCGTGCGCGGCTCCAGTTGGGCGCAAGCCTCGGTCACCGAACTGCGCATGTCCTTCCGCGATTACAACAACGCCGCGCGCGACGATGTCGGCTTCCGCGTGGCGCGTTATCTGGAATGAGGAATATATAATGTCTCGCTTCTTGTTGTTGCTGACCCTGTTGAGCGTGGCCGCTCTATCCAGCGCAGCGGACGCGCCGCTTACCGCTGAACCGGCGGCAGAGGAAGAAACTCCCGCCGCGATTCTGGATCAAGACGCCGCTCTCGCCGAGGAAATCCGCCAGGCCGAGGCGGCTGCCGCCAGCGCCGCGTCAAGCTCGCCGAGCGGCGATACCTTTGTGCCGAGCGAGCAAATCTCCGAGGATTTGTCCGTGGCCTTTCCGGTGGATATTTGAATGCAAGGGTACAGAATAGCCATCTTCGCGCGGACGCCGCCATGCCCCTGAGCCTTATTGAACTTCGCGGGCAGGGCCTTTGCGTGCATGGTGTAAACCAACCGTTCATTTACAGTCCCGGTTTCGCCAGTATCGCTGGCGAAACGCCGGTATTTGGCGAGCTGGCGCGGCAACAGGCGCGCTTGCAGCCGCGCCACGGCTTCAATCAATTCTGGGAACAACTTTCGCTCGATCCCTTGCCGCTGAAAAACAACTATTTCCGCCATGCCGCCGACATCGCGCATCGTCATCTCGACGAACTGACGCGCCCCCTGGCCCTGGATGAAGTCGTGCTCGCCGTGCCCGGCACTTACAGCCGTAATCAACTCGCCGTATTGCTGGGCATCGCGCGGCAATGCGCCTTCACTACCGTTGGTCTGGTGGACGCGGCGCTATTACACGCGGCGAGCGGCGAACTGGCGGATGACAGCCTCATCATCGACTTGCAAGCGCAACATGCGGTGCTCAGCCAGGTGCGCCGCGCCGGTGGCGAATTACGCCGTGAGCGCGTGCTGCGCGTGAGCCCCGGCGGTTTGCTGGCGCTGCAAGAGGCGTGGATCAACTTGATCGCCGATGAATTCGTGCGCCAAAGCCGCTTTGATCCACAGCAAAGCGCCATCGCCGAACAGTACATCGCCGATCAACTGCCGCGCTGGCTGGCTCAGTGCCAAGCGCAAGGCGAGGTGCTGCTCGAACTCAATCTCAAAGGCAGCCTGCAGCAAGCGCGCGTGAGCCTGGCGCAATTTGAACAAGGCGCACAAAATTTGTTCAGCCACCTCGCGCGGGAACTCGAAGCGTTGCGCGGCCCAGATACGCGGCTTTATACCAGCGCCAGCGATATCAATTTGCCGGGTTTCACGCGCTATATTCCTGGCTTGATCGCACTGGATGAGGAGCAAACGCTGCCCGGCTGCCTGCGCTACCTCGACCAGATCCGGCGCGCGCCGGATAATCTGCAACTGGTCACGCAACTGTCCTTGCAAGCCAGCGGCGCGGTAAGAGCAACGGCGGCGAAAATGCCGACGCATCTTTTGTTCCAAAATCATGCCTTGCCGCTGCCCTGGGGCCGACTGAGCCTCGGCGAGCCGCCGCCAGCCTTCACCAGCGCGCGCATCCTGCCCTTGCCGCGCGGCGGCTTTACGGGCGCGCTGTCACTCTTGCGTAGCGCCAAGGGCGTAGAACTCGAAATACACGGCGCTGCGCCCGTCTGGCTCAACGGTCAGGCGGCGCAAGCAGGCCAAATGTTGAAATTGGGCGATGCCGTGCAGCTCGGCCACGATGGCCCGCGCCTGCAACTGATCGTGGTGGAAGGCACATGAGCGGCGCGTCTGGCCTGGGCCGCAAACGCGGCGTCGATCCCATCAGCATGTCGTTTTTGGACGTGATTTCCTGCGGTTTTGGCGCGGTGATTCTGCTCTTCATGCTGATGAAGCACGCGCCCGATCCGCCCTCATCCGCCGCCGCCACGCGCGCCGAAACGCAATTGCTCGAACAGGATATCCGCGCCGGCCAAGCCAATCTGGTTGAAATCCGCAACGCCATCGCCGAATTGGAACGGCAGGTTGCGGCGGCGCAAGGGTTGGCGTCCGAGGTGCAAGAGCAAGTGGATACCTCGCGCCAGGAGATCGCCGAACGGGAAAATTCCACATTGGCACAAAACGACGCGCTGCAAGCGCTCAAAGCTGACATCGCCTCCTTGCAAGCCGAACTCGAACGTCTGCGCGCCACCCAGGCGCAAACCGGCAGCAACGCCCGCGCTTTTCTCGGCAATGGCAAGCGCCAATATCTCACTGGCATGTATTTGGGCGGCGAGCGCATTTTGATCCTGGTCGATGTTTCCGCCAGTATGCTGGACGCCACCATCGTCAACATCGTGCGCCGCCGCAACATGAGCAGCGCGCAGCAGCTTGATTCGCCCAAGTGGCAGCAAGTCTTGCGCACCGTCGATTGGCTGAGCGCGCAACTGCCGCCCACCAGCCGCTATCAACTCTACACCTTCAACGACCAAAACCGCCCCATCCTCAGCGGCAGCGAAGGCCGCTGGCTCGATGTAGCGGACAGCGCGCAACTGCAAAGCGCCATCGATCTGCTCAAAAGTACGGTACCCAGCCAAGGCACCAATCTGGAGTTATTGTTCCAGAACGTCGCCAAGATGGACCCGCGCCCCGACAATATTTTTCTGATTACCGACGGCCTGCCCACGCTCGGCGTCCGCGGCACCCCCCAAAACACCATCTCCGGCCGCGAACGCGAAGCCTTGTTTGAACGCGCGGTACGCGAACTACCCCCCGGCATCCCCGTCAACGTGATCCTCGCCCCCCTCGAAGGCGACCCCGCGGCGGCAAGCTGGTACTGGCAACTGGCGATGAACACCGGCGGCTCCTTTTTGGAACCTTCCGCGGATTGGCCCTGAGCGCGCAAAACTCAACGGCCGCCGTGTCGCCGAAATCACTGATGGCATCGTCGATGCGAGCGATGGGCAGCCGCGAAAGCGCGGGCAAGTCATGCTCACGATATTCCAGTTGCAAACTGGTCAATCTCCCTCCACCGCTACCAATCTAAATTAGAGACTTTGCTGTAGTTGCTGCCGTTTCCGTTTGAATGCCATCGGTGGCAGAGTCCGATGGCGCTGTGGGTTCGCTCCTCGTTGTAAACTCGAAGACAGTCTTGTGTAACACGCCGTGCTTCATGAAGCGTACTGAACTGATGAGCATTGAGTACCTCGGCACGGTACGTGCCATTGAAGCGTTCGATGTAAGCGTTCTGTGCTGGACGGAACAATGGTTTCTACGCTCAATCCGAAGCGGTCACGGGGAATAAATGAAGGGTACCGTCGCTGGCCTTATCTACGCGGACTAGGGGCTTGGCGGCGTGCTGAGCGAGGTGGTCGTAGCCACCCATCGCGATGATTTCGTAACCAAGAGAGCGCGTGAAATCGAGCAGGCGCGTTTTTTCCTCGGCGAACCAGCTTTCGCTCCAGGCTTCGAAAAGAATGGGCGGGTAGTCATTGCGCCGCAGAAAATTCGTGGCGCCTTGTAGGACATTCAGTTCATAACCTTCCACGTCGAGCTTGATGAGCGCCGGAGGCTTGAAAACCTCGAAACTATCCAGCGTGATGATGGGAACGGATTCCGTGGTGGACGACATCGCGGCTTGCGTACCGTTTAGTTTGCGGTATTTTTCCTCTATGGAAAAAGCGCCAATGTTGCGCAAGCGCGCGTAGTCTGGCTTGGGTATCTGGATGACGGCATCCTGATCGCCCACCGCTTTATTGATGGCATGAACATTTTCCAAGCGGTTGAGAAAGATATTGCCGCATAACTGGTAATACACGATGCGCTGCGGTTCGAAAGCGATGACTTGGCCTCCGGCGCGCTGGATGCGTTCAGCCATGGGCACCGTGAAAGCGCCCAGGTTGGCGCCAATGTCGAGAACGAGCGGCGCTTCCAGTCGCTGCACCAGCAGCAAACCGAGGGACAACAGGTTTTTTTCCCACGCGCCGGAGTGAAATAACTGATTGGAGAGTACGTCGGTCCCAAAAGCCAAAAATTCTCCTTGGTCCGATCTGACGAGGTTCACGCGTGGGAGCATGGAGCGAATCCTTTTGGCCTAGTCCGTGAATACCAGCATAGTGACTATTTTGTCGATGCTACTTTGATCGTTAGGGTAGTCAAGTGGAATATTCAGAACGGACGATTCTCTCGCCAGAGGCAAGGGTAAGTGAGCCGGTCCAATGCGCTAGTGAAACCAAGCGCTTGGCGTGCTCCGCATATCAAAAAAATTTGATATAGCCCCGCCGAAGATGCTAGATTGCGCGCCTTCTTTGGCCACGGCAGGCCCCATGCCCAGTCAGCCCAGCATTCTTACGCATCCCGCCAGCGTCGCGTTGGAGGGTTCCGAGCGTCTCGCCTTGCTTTACAAGGCGGCGGGGGATTCTTTGCGGCTGCAAATTTTGCGGCTCTTGCGTAGCGAATCGCTGGGGGTGCTGGAGATGTGCGGCATTCTCGATGTGCGGCAGCCGGCCTTGAGTCATCATTTGAAGGTGTTGCTCAACGCCACCTTGGTGTCTACCCGGCGCGAGGGCAATGCTATTTTTTACCGGCGGGTTTTTATCGCGCCTGACGATGCGCTGGCGCGGCAAAAGCGCGCTATTTTCGCGGGCGTGGATGCCTTGCCGCTGGATGAAGCGGTCACGGCGCGTTTAGTGACTGTAAAACAGCAGCGCGAACGGCATTCGCGTGAGTTCTTCGCCCGCGTCGCCGGGCAGTTCCGGCAAAACCAGGAATTGGTGGCGGAATTACAGCAGTATTTCGGCAGTTTGCGCGATCTTCTGCATGGCCTCGCGCTGCCCGCCAAGGCCACCGTGCTGGAAGTGGGGCCGGGCGAAGGCAACTTGCTGGCGCTGTTGTCGCAAGTGGGCGGCAAGGTGATCGCGCTCGACAATTCCGCCGAAATGCTCAGCAAGGCGCGCGCCACGGTGGCCGCCGCGCGTTTGCGCAACGTGGAATTGTTATTGGGCGATCTGGCCACGGCGCTGGCGCGCGGCATTGAGGCGGACTTGGTGATTTTCAGCATGGTGCTGCATCACCTCGCTTCTCCCGCCGAAGCCTTCAGCGACAGCGCCAGATTGCTCAAGCGCGGCGGGCGCCTCTTGATCGTGGATTTGTGCCGGCATCAGCAGGATTGGGTGCGCGAAAACTGCGGCGATTTGTGGCGCGGTTTCGAGCCAGAAGAATTGAGCGGCTGGGCGGAGCAGGCGGGTTTCGAGCAGGATCAGAGCCTGTTTTTGAGCCTGCGCAACGGCTTTCAGGTGCAGATGCGGCTGTTCCATCTGCCCTAGCGTGAATGATTTTGAATGAAAGACAAAAATTGCAGTAGTTCCATAACCAGTGCGTTCAAATTTGAACGCTTTATCCATAACCATCAAGCAAGAAGGAAAGCACCATGAGTGAACCCGTACTGTTTACCTCTGAATCGGTCTCCGAGGGCCACCCCGACAAGATGTGCGACCAGATTTCGGACGCCATCCTCGACGCCCTCTTGGCGCAGGATCCAAAATCGCGCGTCGCGGTGGAAACGCTGGTGAAAACCGGCATGGTGGTGGTGGCCGGCGAAGTCACCACGGCGGCCAACATCAATTATGAGAAGGTCATCCGTAAAGTCATTTGCGACATCGGCTACGACGATTCGCGCAAATACTTCGACGGCAACACCTGCGCCGTGCTCAACGCCATTGGCGAGCAGTCGCGCGACATCGGCCAGGGCGTGGATTCGCATGAGAGCAAGGAGCAAGGCGCTGGCGACCAGGGCCTGATGTTCGGTTACGCCTGCGATGAAACCGACGCGCTGATGCCCGCGCCGATCCAGTATGCGCACCGTTTGGTGGAACAACAAGCCAAAATGCGCAAGAAGAAAGTGTTGCCGTGGCTCTTGCCCGATGCCAAGAGCCAGCTCACCTTCCGCTACGTCGATGGCAAGCCGCATTCCATCGACGCCGTGGTGCTTTCCACCCAGCATACCGCCGAGGTCAAAAACAAAGACCTGCGCGAAGGCGTTATGGAAGAAATAATCAAAAAAGTATTGCCCGCGAAATGGATCGATAAAAAAACCAAATTCCATATCAACCCCACTGGCCGTTTCGTGGTGGGCGGGCCTTACGGGGATTGCGGCCTGACTGGCCGCAAGATCATCGTCGATACTTACGGCGGTTACGCGCGTCACGGCGGCGGCGCTTTCTCCGGCAAAGACCCGTCCAAAGTGGATCGCAGCGCCGCGTACCTGGCGCGCTACATCGCCAAAAATATCGTGGCCGCCGGCATCGCGCGCAAGTGCGAAGTACAGCTTTCCTACGCCATCGGCGTGGCTGAACCTACCTCGATCCTGGTCGATACCTTCGGCACCGGCAAGATCGCCGACACGGAAATCACCGCGCTGGTACGCCGCCATTTCGCGCTCAAGCCGGCGGGTTTGATTTCGATGCTCGATTTGCTGCGGCCGATTTATCAGCCCACCGCGTCTTATGGCCATTTTGGCCGCAAGGAATTTTCCTGGGAAAAAACCGATCGCGCCGCCATCCTGAAAGAAGACGCCAAAATCAAATAACGCTCGCACACTACGGGAATCATTTATGAAAGCCTCCGACTACAAAGTAGCCGACCTCACTCTCGCCGCCTTTGGCCGCAAGGAAATTCAACTCGCCGAAGCCGAAATGCCGGCGTTGATGACCCTGCGCAAAAAATACGGCAACAGCAAACCGCTGCAAGGCGCCCGCATCATGGGCTGCATTCACATGACCATTCAGACCGCCGTGCTGATGGAAACGCTGATGGAACTTGGCGCGGAATTGCGCTGGTCTTCTTGCAATATTTTTTCCACGCAAGATCACGCCGCCGCCGCGATGGCCGCGCGCGGCGTGCCGGTATTCGCCTGGAAAGGCGAGACCGAACAGGAATATGAATGGTGCCTCGAACAAACCATCCTCAAGGATGGCAAGCCTTGGGACGCCAACATGATTCTCGATGACGGCGGCGATCTCACCGCGGTGGTGCATCAAAAATATCCGCAAATGTTGAAGAAAATTCACGGCATTACCGAGGAAACCACCACCGGCGTACCTCGCTTGTACGAAATGCTGAAAAAAGGCGCGCTCAAAGTGCCGGCGGTGAACGTCAACGACGCCGTCACCAAGAGCAAAAACGACAACAAATATGGCTGCCGCCACAGCCTCAACGACGGCATCAAGCGCGGCACCGACATGCTGTTGGCCGGCAAAAAAGCGCTGGTGCTCGGCTATGGCGACGTCGGCAAAGGCTCGGCGATGAGCTTGCGTCAGGAAGGCATGATCGTAAAGATCACCGAAATCGACCCGATCTGCGCCATGCAAGCCTGCATGGACGGCTACGAAGTCGTGTCGCCCTACCTGAACGGCGTCAACAACGGCAAAGGCAGCGACATCGATAAAGACCTATTGGGCAATATCGACCTTATCGTCACCGCCACCGGCAACGTCGATGTGTGCGACAAACACATGCTCAAGGCGCTCAAGAGCGGCGCCGTGGTGTGCAACATCGGCCACTTCGACAACGAAATCGACACCGCCTACATGCGCAAAACCTGGAAGTGGGATGAAGTAAAACCACAGGTACATCGCGTAATTCGCGGCAAACTCAAGGACGGCGGCGAAGACTACCTGATCCTGCTATCCGAAGGCCGCCTCATCAACCTCGGCAACGCCACCGGCCACCCTTCGCGCGTAATGGATGGCTCGTTCTCTAACCAAGTGCTGGCGCAAATGTATTTGTGGGAACGCAAATTCGCCGACCAGAGCGCGGCCAAAAAGAAGGCGCTGCTGAAGGTTGAAGTGCTGCCCAAGGCGCTTGATGAAGAAGTCGCCGCCTGCATGGTGCAAGGCTTTGGCGGCGTGCTGACCAAGCTGAGCACGCAGCAGGCCGAGTATATCGGCGTCGATCCGGCGGGGCCGTTCAAGCCGGATAGTTATAAATACTGATTGATCTACCGCAAAAAAAGCTCGCCTCACGCGGGCTTTTTGGCTGGGTTAATTTTTTACATATAACAAAGTGGTTACGATACTATACGTGAGCAAAGTCATAACCACTAACAATGCGAGGAATTGAAAATGACGATGTGGGCCAAAACAGTATTCGCCGCGGCCATGCTGGCCGCCTCGTTCGTCCAGGCGGCGCCCTTACCCATAGGCGGCGTGACGGCGGAAGAAGTTGCCACCGCGCTCAGGGACAAAGGCTACCGCGCCGAGATCGGCGAGGACGAGGAAGGCGACCCGCAAGTATCCAGCGCGCTGGACGGCTCGAATTTCACCATCTGGTTCTACAACTGCACCTCGGGACGTTGCGTCTCCATACAATTCGTCTCGGGTTTCGATCTGGATGACGGCATGAGCTACCAGCAGATAAACACCTGGAATTCCGAACATCGTTTCGGTCGCGGTTATCTCGACGATGAGATGGACCCGTTCGTCGAATACGACGTGGATTTCGAGGTGGGCGGCACCACGGAAGCTATTGGCAACGCCATAGACGTGTGGGCGGCGGTGCTTCCGGCGTTTAAAAGATTCATACCTTGAACACCCGTAAATGCTAGAGAAAAAATGCCCGCGTAAGCGGGCATTTTTTTGCATTCATAAACCTATTGACGTTCCCGTAAATCATGACGCCCCCAGAGTACAACTTGCCCCGGTAATTAGCGAAAGGGGAAGTCTCAATAGGCGCGGCAGACAAAACTTCCGCATGATAAATACACCTTCGTCATTGCGAGCGCAGCGAAGCAATCCAGCGACACAAGACTGGATTGCTTCACCGCCTTCGGCGGCTCGCAATGACGAAGAAGAAAGCCTCTGACGCAGGGTTAACCTTGACCGCAACTACCGGGTTGTCATGATTTGGGGAAGTCTCAATAATTGGCCTGAGCCTCAGCTACTCTAGCCTGGGCCACGGCAATCAAAAGATTTACCCCTGGCGACGATTGAGTCGCGGCCTTACTACTTTACGCCAGCGAAGGGATTGATAAGCGGCACGTCAAACATTTTGAAATCCGCCAGATTGCGCGTCGCCACAGTGAGCTTATGCACGCGCGCGGTGGCCGCGATCATCGCGTCTTCGTACAAGGTATCGGAATTGCGGTGCATGAGCCGCGCCCACGCGCGGAACACCGCCGCGTCCATGGGCAATACGTTGTACGCTCCTACCAAAGACTCCAGCCAATGTTCCAGCTCCTGCGCCTTGGCGGCATCTTGTTCGCGTGTGATTTCGATGCCTGCCTGAATTTCGCCAACGGTGACCGCGGACAGATAAATCTCCAAATCCGTAAGCGATTTGAACCACGCCAGTACGGCGCCATGCGGTTTTGGTCTGCGCAGTTCAGAAACGATATTGGTATCGAGCAAATACATGGCGCTCACCGTAGCGCGGCGGGTTCACGCCGCCGCGCCTTGCCACGGGGCGGAATCAACAATTCCACGCGGGCATCCGGCGACAGCAGCAGTTCCTTGAGCGAAGGCCGCGCCGCCGCTTGTAAACGCCGCCATTCCTGGGCGGAAATCAATACCGCCGTTTCCAAGCCGCGCTTGGTGACAATCTGCGGGCCTTCGTTTAAGCAGTTTTCCAAGAATTCGCTGAACCTCGACTTGGCATCTTGTACCGCCCAAATTTGCATGACGCAGCTCCTCTATCTGACCAGATTGCTGACTAGTTTAGCAGGCGCCAGAAATAGCGCCAGTTTTTCTTCGCGCTCTTTCAGCTAGTATTACCCCATAACAACACCACCACGGAGGTAAGCCCATGCTCGTGTTCAAACCCAACACATTATTGTTGACGCTCTGTGCCGCCGCGCTCTTGCCGCTGGCGGGCTGTTCCGGCGAAGAAACCACCACCACCACTAGCGCCGCGCCCGCGTTGGCGGATGCCGAATGGACCAGCTATGGCCTCGACTTCGGCGAAACTCGCTTCAGCCCCCTGGATCAGATCAATGCCGCTAACGTGAGCGAACTTGGTCTGGCCTGGAGTTTCGACACCGGCGAAGTGCGCGGGCACGAGGCGACGCCTTTGGTGGTCGATGGCGTGATTTATGCCACGCGGCCTTGGAGCAGCGTGTTCGCGCTCGATGCGCGCACGGGTGAACTCTTGTGGAATTACGATCCGCAAGTGGATAAAAGCATCGGTTGGAAAGCCTGCTGCGACGTGGTCAATCGCGGCGTGGCTTATTACGACAACAAAATTTTCGTCGGCGCCATTGATGGCCGCTTGATCGCGCTCGACGCCAAAACCGGCGAAGTGGTGTGGGAGACGCTCACCGTGGATCAGGGCGAGCCTTATACCATCACCGGCGCGCCGCGCATCGCCGAGGGCAAGGTGCTGATTGGCAATGGCGGTTCCGAACTTGGAACGCGCGGTTATCTTACCGCGTATGACGCGCAAAGCGGCGAACAGGCTTGGCGCTTTTGGGTGGTGCCGGGCAATCCCGCCGAGGGTTTCGAGAACCCGGATATGGAACGCGCCGCCGCTACCTGGGCCGGCAATTGGTGGGAAGTCGGTGGCGGCGGCACGCCGTGGGACAGCATTGTTTACGACCCCGAACTACGCCTGGTCTATGTCGGCACCGGCAACGGTTCGCCCTGGAGCCACGAGCTGCGCAGCAATGGCGAAGGCGACAATCTTTATCTTTCCTCCATCGTGGCGCTCAATGTGGATGATGGCCGCATCGCCTGGTATTACCAGGTAAACCCCGCCGACAACTGGGACTACACCGTGGTGCAGCCTTTGATGCTGGCCGATCTCACGATCAACGGCGCGCCGCGCAAGGTCATCATGCAGGCGCCGAAAAACGGCTTTTTCTACGTGCTCGACCGCGAAACCGGCGACCTGCTCTCCGCCGATCCTTACGCCAAAGTCACCTGGGCCAGCGGCATTGATCTTGAAACCGGCCGCCCCATCGAAACCCCGCAAGCCCGCTATGGCGACGCGGTGGCGATGGTGTCGCCCGGCCCCGGCGGCGCGCATGGCTGGCATCCGATGTCGTTCAATCCCGCCACCGGCCTGGTGTATCTCCCCACCCAGCAAGGCTCGAGTTTTCCCTACTCGGTGGAACAAGGCTTCGTGCACAAGCCCGGCACCTGGAACACCGGCGTCAACTTCGGCACCTTGCAAGGAATGCCGCGCCTCAACGATGAACAATATAGCGGCGGCGCCGGGCCGGAGTACGGTTCGCCCGGCGTATTGGTAGCCTGGGACCCCTTGGCGCGGCAGCCGCGCTGGGTTGTGGACTATCCATTCTCGATCAACGGCGGCACGCTGAGCACCGCTGGCAACCTGGTGTTCCAAGGCGGCGCCGACGGCGTGCTGCGCGCCTTCAGCGCCGACACTGGCGATCTGTTATGGAACGTATATTTAGGCGTCGGCATCATGGCGCCGCCGGTCACTTACGCGCTTGATGGCACGCAGTACGTGTCCGTACTGGTCGGCTGGGGCGGCGCGTCCGGGC
>JAITMI010000045.1 GCA_031277435.1 Pseudomonadales bacterium | reverse complement strand
GATTTGCGTGCCGCCCACCAGCCGCAGCACACCTCTCGGTTTGTTCTCAGCCTGGTCATCAGCGGTGAACAACGAGCGCACATGGCTGGTGATGGCAAACAGCGTCTCATCCGGCAGCGCGAAAGGCGGCATTCCTTCCGCCGAATTCCCGACCCGCAAATACGCGGCAAGCTCCTGATCCGACCTCGCGGATACCGGCAGAAGAATATTCGGTCCAAATTCGCCGCCACGGGCATCGCCGCCATGACAGCGCGCGCAATGGAGGGCAAAGTTCTCCTCGCCCGGAGCAGCGGGTTGCGCGGCAACCAGAACGGGAAACAGTACGGTGGTCAGAGAGGGAATCAGTATCTTATGGTTCATTATGTGCTCCGCTCGCATTCACGTTGATTCATTCGATGTAATTTCATCATCCGGCTATTGCGCGCGCGGAGCGATGACGGCGTCATCCCAATGCTCCACCACCAAGCCGTTCTCGATGCGCAACATGTCGAAATGGCTCCAGACATAATTGCTTGCCGGATCGTTTGGGTCCGCCGCCATACGCTCCCGCAGTTCCAGCGCGTAGGGGCCACTGACCAACAACAATAGCGGTTGTTCGAGCCAAGCCTCTTGCACGGGCCGCGCGCTGGCGGAACGATCCAGGTACGTCAGCAAACCATCACGCCCCTGGGACACCGCTGGATTGTGCTGAATATAGTCGTCAGCAATCAGGGCAAGCGCGGCCTCGCGATCACCATATTGCATGACATCTTTCATCTCGATGGTGGCGATTCGCAAAGTATCGGCTTCCGCCGCGGACAGACTGCCGAGACTGCCTCGCGCCACCTGCTGTGAGGGCTGCGCAGCCGAAAGATCAGCGGTGATTTCAGGCCGTGCGCTACGCTTGGTGCTGTCCCAATGCTCCGCTATCAGGCCATTCTCGATACGGAACAACTCAAAGGTGTTATAGAAAAAGCTGTTCTGAGGATTGCGCGGGTCCGGGGCTTCGAGTTCAAACACCAAAAAAACGAAATCACCCTTGGCACTGCCGATCACGACCGGAGTATCGATATAAGGCTTGAGCTCTCTCAGCGTCCGTGCTCCGCCGATGGCGGCGACATGCGCGGTGAACGCTTCCCTTCCCGTGGGGAAATTCGGGCTATGTTCAAGGTATTGCTCCGCCAGATAGCGATCCGCCGGCGGCGTTCCCTGCCCCGCCAGCTCGCGCCACCAGTTCATCACCAGCTCAAAGTTGGCCAGTTCTCCGCTCGTCAGCGCCGGCCTTTCCCTCACCACGGTTGGTGGATTGATCGGTTCAGCTAGCGACATGGCCGAAAACAAGCACAGGGCCAAGCAGACTATTCCATAACGCATGAGGATTCCTCCGCATTCATGCCAGACCAAGCCCAGGCCAGTCATGGCATCTGATAAAAAGGCGGAGACAGCGCCTCCGCTAAAAATTTTCGCGGACAAAGCGGCGGCTAGAACTTGTAGTTGGCGCTCAGGTTGTAGCGCCGCCCGAACACGTCGTAGTTGTTATCCACCGTCTGCGTGCCGCCGCGAGAGTTGAACCCAGGCACAATGGGAGGCTCTCTATTAAACAGGTTGGTAATGTTGAAGTTCACGCTCCAACTGGCGCCGCTGCTCAACTCCGACTCATAGCCAAGGCGGGCGTTGATCCAGGTCATGGAAGGAATTGTGTTGTCGTCCACATCGACGCCTTCCACCCAACGGGCGTTATACAGCACGGAATCGTAGTAACGAGCGGCCAATTGCGCTGACCACGGCCCTACTGAGTAGGTGCCGGTAATGGTCGTGGTGATTTGGGGCGTGCCGCGCGCCCCAGCCTGATCAAACGGCACGCCGCCGAGCGGCGTATCTGAGCGTTCCATAATGTAGCCGCCAAGCGCGCGCAGGGAAAAAGTTTCCAGCTCGTCGCCAAACAGATCCGGCTCGGCGCGATAACTTAATTCGAGATCCACCCCTTCCACTTTTGCCTGATCCACGTTGAGGAAGGTATCCAGCACGCGAGTGATGAATCCAGTGGTAGGATCGCGGATGATCTGGCGGCAAAGCGTTGCGTTGCCGTTGATCTCACACTCATCGACGATCCTTTGCACCCCCAGCGAAGAAACAGCACCCTCGATTTCCACATCGTACCAATCCAACGACAACTGTAAGCCCTCGACCCAGGCCGCGAAGGAGGGCTCGTAGACGAATCCGGCCACCATCGTTTTGGCTACTTCCGGCGCCAGATCAGGGTTGCCGCCAGCGGTGCGGGTAATCGGAAAACTGGCATTGTCGTAGCGCGGGTCAAGCACGTTGCCGCCGCCTCCTTGCGCGTCGAACAGCTCACCGAAAGTCGGCTCGCGCACGTCCTGCGAACTGGTCAGACGCAGCCGCAAGTCGTTAATTACCTGAAAATCAATACCAACCTTCCAACTATCAACCGCTCCGCTGCGCTCATAGTTCGAACGGCGAAATGCCAAAGAGGCGCCCAGGCGTTGCTCCTGACTACCGATGAGGCTGCCTTCCCATATTGGAATGTTCAGCTCAGAGAACCACTCCCAGACATTCGTCTGGCCACCCAGGAATGGTACCGTGGAGAACGCATGCAGGTTCGCGCTACCGCCGGTAATCATGGGCGGAAAACCTTGAATACCCAGGGACGGTACGTTGACCGGCGGCCCCAATTCCACCACGCTTATTGGCCCCGCGGTGTCGATGAACGATTGGTCGCGCCACGTCAAGCCCGCCGCGAACGAGACCGCGCCATAACCCCACCCTTGGTACAGGTCGCCAGTCAACAGCAGTTCAGCGAAGTCCTGATTGACGTACGCATGTTGAATTTTCGGCGTGCCAATATAGTCGATCGCCTCCGCGCTGATATTGCCGCTACCCATGATATTGAACGGCACGCAGTCTTCGATGGTGTTATCCAACCCAATGGGCGATTTCAAGGGCTGACAGTTGCCGGGCGCGTCCAGCGGCAGATAATAATTGAGAGGTACCGGCGAGATTCTGCCGGCCACGGACTCCGCCAACTGTTCACGCGTCGGATTGAACAACTGCACCCGGCAGACGATGGCGCCATTGGCATCGCGCACCGCATCCATCGCTAGGAACATCCGGTCATTGCGGACCCGCTCTATGGCCTGAGAGTTGCGTTTCGATTCGCCCCGCTGCCATGAGCCTGACAAGTCCCATTCGAGAACCGGCAATCTATAATCGAAGCTGAAGGAATACTGCCACTGGGTAAAGACGTTCACGTTGCGGGCGTTGCCGCTGATGTCGTGGTCCTGATCGAAGCTGCCCATCTTGCTGAGCGTAAATTGCGTCAGATTGTTGTCCAGCATGATCTGACGTACCGATTCGGGAAGGTAAGCATTGTCGATGTATA
>JAITMI010000362.1 GCA_031277435.1 Pseudomonadales bacterium | reverse complement strand
AAATCTAGAAATCTCCTAGGCTTGGCGCCCTCGCGGCAATCCAGAAACGCTCAGGTCAATGGCCCAGAGCCGCCAGCGCCGCCGCCAAGGTTTCTCCCCCTGCGGTAAACGCTTCCCATAGTAGTTCACGTCCTTGCGGCAATATCTTCAAGTACAAACTTAAGTCTGGCGCGGGTAAATAACTGGCACCGCGCTCGGGCCATTCGATCAAACACAGACTTTGTCCGTCGAGATGATCGCGCAAGCCGAGGTATTCCAATTCCTCGGGATCGCCCAGGCGGTAGAGGTCGTAATGGAACACATCAGCGGCGGGCAGCGCATAGGGCTCGACCAAGGTATAAGTGGGGCTTTTCACCGCGCCCACATGGCCAAGGCCCTGGATGAGGCCGCGGCTGAGCGTGGTTTTGCCAGCGCCAAGATCGCCCGACAGGCAAATCAGACCCCGCCCGCCGCAAGCGCGCGCCAGGGCGGCGCCGGCCTTGAGGGTTGCGGCTTCGTCTGGCAAGAACAGGCGATTCACGGGTTGAGCAGGGGGCGCAAGTGCGCGAAGAGATCGGTGGCGAGCAAGCCGCGCTCGCCGCCAGCCTCCGCCGCCAGATCGGCGGCCTTACCGTGCAGGCAGACGCCCAAACGGGCGGCGTCACGAAGCGGCAAACCCTGCGCCAAAAGACCGCCCAGAATGCCGCTGAGCACATCGCCCATGCCGCCACTCGCCATGCCGGGGTTGCCGTGGCGGCAGCACTCGACCACCTGCCGCGCGCCGCGCTCATAGCACACCAAGGTGCCGTGCCCTTTCAATAAGGCCACGCCGCCGTAGCGGCGCTGCAAGGCGCGCACGGCGGCCTCGCGATTGGCTTCCACCTCCTCGCGGCTGCTGCCGAGCAGGCGCGCGGCTTCGCCAGCGTGCGGCGTCAGTAACCACTGCGGCTGAGGGTCGGGGCGTGTTGGGGGGATGGCGAGCAGGCCGAGCCCATCGGCATCGACCACCACCGGCAATTGCTGGCGCAAGGCCAGCGCCAGGGTTTGCACGAACATGGACTTCGCCCAAGGATCGCGCCCCAGCCCCGGCCCCACGACCAGCGTGGTGGCGCGCTCGCCCAGGGCGTTGATAACCTGGGCATCGTTGGCGCCGGTCACCATCAGCTCGGGGCAGCGCGCCAAAAAATTACCTGCGTGAGAAGGATGCGTCACCACGGAAGTCAGCCCCGCCCCCGAGCGCGCCGCCGCTTCGGCGGCCATCAAGGCCGCGCCGCCCATGCCGATGCCGCCGCCCACCACCAGGACATGGCCGTAATGGCCCTTGTGGCTATCGGGCCGGCGCGGCGGCAGCAGGAGTTTGAGCTGATCGTAAACGAGCGAACGCAGTGCACTGGCCATGAAAGTTCCCGAAAGCTGGGATGTGAACGCGGGATTATTGGAAGAAGTTCAGAAAAATCAATAACCCAGATAAAACAAGCCCCGCCGGAGGGCAGGGCCAAAGCAGCAAAGCAGCAGTTAAATCAATGCTTAAAGAAAGCTGTGTAACTATTTGTTCATAAAGCTATTTGTCGATACTGGAATTCCGTTTCACTTGGCTTTTAATCAGCTACCTTGGAGATGACGCTTGCCCAAGGTGATGTGGCGAGGACCGGAGGTGGCCACTTGACCGCTCACACCCAGCGGGATTTGTTGAATCTTACCGCCGGAAGCCAAAAATCGTGCTGTTTGTTCTTCAATGGACAGGCTGGAAAAATCATCAGCCGGAGTCAGCACGGGCTTAGTCTTGATGGATTTGGAAGTTGCCATAGTGATCCTTAGTCTCAGTAGTAATTGTGAGTTTTTCGTCGTTGGAAACGAGGCACTAACCGCGTGCATCCTCTTGGCGGGCTGCAACGCGGGCCCGATTATAGGGAGCCCCCCCGCGTATTTCACGTCTTGACAAAGAGTTTTTTTACGCCCCAGATGCCTGTGTGTCTCTTGGCACGGGGACACAGAGGAACACTTGAGGCAAACCATCGGGGGCCTGCCTCTCCGATGTGCCGTATTGTGCCCCATCCCCCGCCTCGGGGAGGGGATAGGCGCGGCGATAAACCCCGCCCCCATACATCATAAGTATGATAAAGTATGCTTCTCCAGGAGATCAGAATGGCAAATATCGAACGCATGACAATCACGATGCCCGCCGCAATGGCGGATGCGTTACGGCATTTCGTGGAAGAAGGCGAATACGCCAGCACCAGCGAAATTGTTCGTGAGGCGGTGCGGGACTGGTCGCGCAAGCGCGACGGCGAACGCCGCGATCTCGAAACCTTGCGCGCGCTGATCAAGGAAGGCATGGCGGAACCGGCGCAACCTGGCAATGAGGTATTTGCCCGCTTGCGCGCCCGCTATGCCAGCCCGCATCAGGAGCCATGATGCCGTTTCGTGTTTCACCCAAAGCAGAACATGATTTGCAGGAAATTGGCGATTACATCGCCTTGGATAATCCCTCGCGGGCCTCTTCCTTTGTGACGGAAATTGAGAGGCGATTCGAGGACGTCGCAGAACGGCCAGAACTATTCCGGGTGCGCGATGAAATTGCTCCCGGCATCCGTGCCGCGCTGCATGGCGGATACATGATTTTCTTCACTATCGCCAGCGACGGCGTGGTTGATTTTGTGAGGGTGCTTCACGGGGCGCGAAATTTCGCGGCTCTTGCTGATGAGGGTGGTTTTCAATAACTCGCATCAGCCGACACCCTTCTAATGAAGATGTGGCCGTCCTGTCTGAAGGCAATTCCTGGCCGGCTGAAGGGTTTGTTCTTCGTTCTGTAGGGGCAGGCCCCCGTGCCTGCCCTTGCTGACGGGTGCCACGGAACGAAGGGCAGGCACGGGGGCCTGCCCCTACAGAACCAGCCGCAGCGCCAGCAAGACAAAAATCACCGCGCAAGTCCGATTGAGCGCACGCTGCACCCCCGGCGACCCTTGAAACCAGCTCGCCAGGCGCCCGCCAAGCAGCGCAATCGCCGAAAAAATTACGATCACCTGCGCCATGAACAGCGCCCCCAGCGTTAATAACTGAAGCGGCAGCGCGCCATACTCGGCGCTGGTGAACTGCGGCAGAAAGGCGATGAAGAAAATGCCCACCTTGGGATTGGTGACAGTCATCACGATGCCGCGGCG
>JAITMI010000301.1 GCA_031277435.1 Pseudomonadales bacterium | reverse complement strand
CCTATTTATCTCGATTACGCCGCCACCACGCCGGTCGATCCGCGCGTGGCCAAGGTCATGATGGACTGTCTGACCCTGGAAGGAACCTTCGGCAATCCAGCCTCGCGCTCCCACGTTTTTGGCTGGAAGGCCGAGGAAGCGGTGGAACAAGCGCGCCAATACGTGGCCGATCTGATCAACGCCGACCCGCGCGAAATCGTCTGGACCTCCGGCGCCACCGAATCCGACAACCTGGCGCTCAAAGGCGCCGCGCATTTTTATCAAAGCCGCGGCAAGCATCTCATTACCTCCAAAATCGAACACAAAGCAGTGCTCGACACCTGCCGCCAACTCGAACGCGAAGGCTTTGAAGTGACCTATCTTGAACCCGACGCGCAAGGCTTGATTCAACCGCAAGCGGTGGCGGCGGTGCTGCGCCCCGACACGATTCTGGTGTCGATCATGCACGTCAACAACGAGATCGGCGTGATCAACGACATCGCCGCCATCGGCGCCATCACGCGCGAGAAAAAAGTATTGCTGCACGTCGATGCCGCGCAAAGCGCCGGCAAGGTGGAGATCGACGTCGAAGCCATGAACATCGATTTATTATCGCTGTCCGCGCATAAAATTTACGGTCCAAAAGGCATCGGTGCGCTGTACGTGCGCCGCAAACCGCGGGTGCGGCTGGAAGCGCAAATGCACGGCGGCGGCCACGAGCGCGGCTTCCGTTCCGGCACGCTGCCCACGCATCAGATCGTGGGCATGGGCGAAGCCTTCCGCATCGCCAAAGCCGAAATGCAGGAAGAAAACGCCCGCATTCTGGCGCTGCGCGAGCGCCTTTTGAAAGGGCTCGAAGACATCGAGGAAGTCTACATCAACGGCGATCTGACGCGGCGCGTGGCCGGCAATTTGAACGTCAGTTTCAATTTCGTCGAAGGCGAATCGCTGTTGATGGCGCTCAAGGAACTGGCGGTATCTTCCGGCTCCGCCTGCACCTCCGCCAGTTTGGAACCGTCCTACGTATTGCGCGCCTTGGGCCGCAACGATGAATTGGCGCACAGTTCGCTGCGTTTTTCGCTTGGCCGCTTCACCACCGAGGCCGACATCGATTACGCCGTCGCCAGAATCCGCGACGCCGTCGCCAAGCTGCGCGAACTGTCGCCCTTGTGGGACATGTACAAGGACGGCGTTGATTTCAGCAAAGTGCAATGGGCCGCGCATTGATTCGCGCCGCCAACCCGTTTAGACAGAGGTAGCAACGACATGGCCTACTCAGACAAAGTGCTCGATCACTACGAGAATCCGCGCAACGTCGGCAAGCTGGACGACGGCGACGCCAACGTCGGCACCGGCATGGTCGGCGCGCCCGCCTGCGGCGACGTAATGCGTTTGCAAATCAAGGTCAACGCCGCCGGCGTGATTGAGGACGCCCGGTTCAAAACCTACGGCTGCGGTTCCGCGATCGCCTCCAGCTCCTTGCTCACCGAATGGGTCAAGGGCCGTTCGCTGGACGACGCGGCGAAGATCAAAAACACCGAAATCGCCGAGGAATTAGGCTTGCCGCCAGTGAAGATTCATTGCTCGGTGCTGGCCGAGGACGCCATCAAGGCCGCCATCGCCGACGTCAAGCAAAAGCGCGGCCTGGCGTGAGCGAGCAGGAGTTAAGAAAATGGCAGTTACCTTGACAGAAATCGCCGCCAAACACGTCGCCTCGCAACTGAGCGCGCGCGGCAAGGGTCTGGGCATCCGCCTGGGCGTCACCACCACCGGCTGTTCCGGCATGGCTTACGTGCTGGAATTCGTCGATGAACTCGATGCGGCGGACGCGGTGTTCGAAAATCACGGCGTCAAAGTAGTGGTGGACCCGAAAAGCCTGGTCTATCTCGACGGCACCGAAATGGATTTCGTCAAAAGCGGCATCAACGAAGGCTTTGAATTCCACAACCCCAACGTAAAAGGGGAGTGCGGCTGCGGCGAAAGTTTCAGCGTGTGATCCAGGCCCATGTCTACGCTGAATTATTTTGAACTGCTCGGCTTGCCCGAAGCCCTGGAGCTTGATCGCGCCGCGCTTGAAAGCGCCTATCAAATCCAGCAAAGCCGCTGGCATCCCGATCAATTCGCCAGCGCCGATGCCGCCTTGCGCGCCCGCGCCGTGCAACAAACCAGTTTGCTCAACGACGCTTACCGCCGCCTGCGCGAGCCAGTATTGCGCGCCGAACATCTCTTGACGCTGCGCGGCGTCGATACAGAGCGGCTCGAACAGCACGAACTGGAACCTGCGTTTTTATTTGAACAAATGCAGTGGCGCGAAGAGTTACAAGAGTATCTGGATGCGCACGATAGCGCCGCGCTCGAAAAACTGGATGCCATGGCGCGCGCGCGTTTCGCCGCCACCTGGCGTGCGTTCGCCGAGGCTTTTACGCGCCCGGCGCTGGAAGCGGCGAAACGGGAATTTCATAAATTGCAGTTTTTGCGCAAACTGCAACACGACATCAGCGACGCCGAAGCGCACCTGGATGCCTGAGACGGCGCGGATTCATTCAGTAATCAATCATGGCCTTATTCACCATCGCCGAACCAGGACAGAGCAAAACGCGCGCGCCAGCCCGGCGCAAGCGCGCCATTGGCATTGATCTTGGTACCACCAACTCGCTGGCCGCCAGCGCCCGCGAAGGCAAGGCCGAAGTGCTGCGCGACGCCCAGGGCGAAGCAATCGTGCCCTCGATCGTCAGCTACAGCGCCAGCGCCGCGCCGCAAATAGGAACGCCCGTTCCGGTAATGAATGAAGAACTCAGCGGCATCAGTTCCGTGAAACGCCTGATGGGCCGTGGCCGCGCCGACATCGCTTACCAATTGCCCTATACACTCGAAGATTCCCCCACCGGCGGTATGCCGCTGATCCACACCGCCGCCGGCAAGCTCAGCCCGGTGCAGGTATCGGCGGACATTCTCAAGTATCTCGCCGCGCGCGGCGAACAGGCGCTCGGCGGTGAACTCGACGGCGTGGTGATTACCGTGCCGGCCTATTTCGACGAAGCGCAGCGCCAGGCCACGCGCGATGCCGCGCGGCTGGCGGGGCTCAAGCTGTTACGGCTGCTCAGCGAACCCACCGCCGCCGCGGTGGCTTATGGCCTCGATAAAAAACTGGAAGGAACGGTCATTATTTACGACCTGGGCGGCGGCACCTTCGATGTGTCCTTGATGCAACTGCAACAAGGCGTGTTCCGCGTGCTCGCCACCGGCGGCGACGCCGCGCTCGGCGGCGACGATTTTGACCGCGCCATCGCCGAGTGGATCTTGTGCCAGACCGCGCAGGAACAAAGGCCCGCGCAGCGGGAATGGACCGAACTTTTGGCTCGGGCGCGCGCCGCCAAACATGCGCTGAGCGATGCTGAACAAGTGGCGGTCTCTCATGCCGGCTGGCATGGCGTTTTGAGCCGGGAGGTTTATTACAGCCTCATTGACAGCTTCATCGACAGCACTTTGCGCGCCTGCAAGCGCGTACTGCGCGATGCCAAGATGCAAACCGATGAACTGACGGAAGTAGTCCTGGTGGGCGGCGCCACGCGCTCGCCTTATCTGCGCGCCAGAGTCGCGGAATTTTTTGGCCGCGAACCCTTATGCTCAATCGACCCCGACGAAGTGGTCGCGCTTGGCGCCGCGCTGCAAGCTGAT
>JAITMI010000280.1 GCA_031277435.1 Pseudomonadales bacterium | reverse complement strand
CCACCCGCTTACTGGCATACCACGACGGCGAAATATAAGCCGCCGGCCCCTGAAACAACACCGCCGCCTCCTGATCGGCAAAATCACGAATGCCGTTACCCAGCGGAATATGCGCCTGCAACACCCCATGCTCACCCGCCTCCGCAATCAAGCGAAACGGCACATGATTGACCTCAATCCCCTCTGGCCCCTGCATCACCAGCGCGCCAAGCGGATAGCCGCGGATCAGCTCATGCAGCTCCCGCTCGTCGTTTTGCTTGAAAAAAGGCTGGATATACATCGCCACACCCGTTCGCCTGACTCTAAAAACCAGCCGGCACTGTAACCGCACTCCCCCGCCTTGGCGACCCAAAATTCCGCCACCAAGACGCCATTCGCCACCTAAAGCAAATTTTGGCTTGCACTTTGCCGCGCGGACGGATAAAAAGCGCCCCTTAAGCCGCTCACCGGAGAGGTGCCGGAGTGGCCGAACGGGCCTGACTCGAAATCAGGAAGCCTCGCAAGAGGCTCTAGGGTTCAAATCCCTACCTCTCCGCCAAATTTCATAAACCAAGGGCCGTACTGGCCCTTCGGTATTTTAGATTCTCTGAATTTTCCTGGCGCTTCCAGCGGATCTGCTGAAACTCAGCCGCGTTCAAACTGGTCAAGCGTTCATATTCGCGGCGCCAGCGCCCGGTCAAAAATCGACACCAGGGTAGAAAGCACCAGCGCCCACGCCAGCCAATAGGCAAGCGTGCGCAAGGGCTCGGCCAAGGGCGCGCTCAAGAGTGCGGCGCTGGCCAGGATCAGCGGGGGAGCAAAATAAAAGATGCCATTGCGACGGCCGATGGCGCTCATGCGCAGGTGTTTTTGCCGGTGCAGAAAGCGCGAATCGACCACGTACTGCGTGAAGGCGAGCAAGACCAAGGGTGGCAGCCAGGGCGTGAGCAGGCCGGCATAGGCGGTGCCGCTCAAGGCGCTCGTGACGAACAGGCAATCGGTGCCGTGATCAAAAAGCTGCCCCGCCGCCGAGGCGGTGCCTTGGGCGCGCGCGACCTTGCCATCGGCGATGTCGCTGGCGATGGCCACCAGCATGAAAGAGAGCGGCGCCCAGGCGGGGAAATACTGCGGCGCGGCGAAGGCCAAGGCGGTGGGCACAGCCAGCAGCAAGCGCAGCGCGGTGAGACAGTGCGCCAGCATCAGGGGCTACGGAACAATTCGCGCTGCGCCCGGCGCAGGAACAACAAGCCGATCAGCGCGTTGAATAAAATAAAAAAGTTATGCTGCACGAAACCGAAAGCCGCCATCTGCCCTTCGTTTTCTGGAAACAGCAATACCCACAAGGTAATCGCCGCCGCGCGCATCGGCGTGGGCACCGCCGCGGCGAAAAAAATCACCGGCAACAAGCCCAATAATTGCGCGAACGAGGCTTCCACGCCAAAGAGATGCAGCGCGCTGGCGTAGACCACCACGGCGATCAACAGCGCCGGTGAGCGCAAGAGTACGAACATGACGTAATGCCGTAAACGCGCCTGGCGGAAAGCGTGCAAGAGACGTTTGTCGCGCAGCGTGTTAGCCGGCAATAACCGGCCTTGAAAATACAATATCCATAAGGTCAAAAATACCAGCGCGCCAAGCGCGATGTAGGGAATTAGCGCGAAGGCAGGCGGCAATAATTCCGCGGTAAACACATAACCCAAGGTCGCCCAGAATAATAAATAGAACAGTTCACAAAACATCATGAACAGCATCACCGAGCCGGTTTCCCAGCCGGGCACGCCGTCGCGCCGGTTCAAATACCAGGCCATCGCGCCCTTGCCTACCTGCTCGTTGAGCAAGGAAATGATGTAAGCGCTGCCGCGAATCGGCAACAGATCACGATAAGGCACGGGTCGCACGAACCAGGCGAGCGCGCGGCTGATTACCAAAGTATCGATCAAAAAATACAGCGTCGAATACAGCACCATCAACAGTAGCCAGGGCAACCACTGTACGCTCGCGAACACCGCGCTCATGTAGGCGGAAAGCGCCATGCCCTCGCGCGCCGCCGCGCCATTGAGCCGCAGGTATAAATAGCCGAAACAGGCCAAGGCGATCAACAAAAAAACCAAGCGGGCAGCCAGGCCACGTTTGCGCGGGGGCGGCATTGCCTCTGGCGCTACGGAAGATTCGGGGGAGTTCATAGTCATTATTTACGTCATTATTTACGTTGTTTTAATTTCGTCAGCGTTTGCGTCAATGGCGTCAAACTAAGGCCGAGCGCGGCATCGGCATTCTCGCGCGGATCTTCGCTGGCGGTGATGACGTCGATGATCGCCGGCGACATGCCGCCGCCCTTAACCGCATGGCTGATGCCGCTGAGCAGTTTGGCCAGCCACAAGGATATGCTGGCAATTTCTACTTTATTTCCTTCCAGCGCCGCCAGTTGCGTGACCAGCGCGTGATACGGCACGGCTTGCGGCCCGCAAAGTTCGAGGACGCGCGCACCCTTGGGCGCGGCGCACCCAGCCAGGATGGCGGCGCTCAGATCATCCAGATCAAGCGGACGCACCACATGACGCCCGCCGCCCAAAAGTTTGGCTTTGCCGCTACGCGCTTCGCGTAAAAGCGCGCGCCCACCAGCGCTGTGTGGCCCCAACAAGAGCGGCGTGCGCAGCACGGTTGCCGCCAAGCCTGATTCCAGGAACAAGCGTTCCGCTTGCCCTTTGCTGCGATAAAACGGATTGGCGGAGGCCGCATCGGCGCCAAGCACGCTGATGAACAGCACTTGCGGCACGCCCGCCGCGCGCGCCGCGTTCAGCACCGCTTTGCTGGATTCAACATTCGCGCTTTGATAACTCGCGCGCTTGCTCTCGAACAACACGCCCGCCAGATGCACTATGGCATCCGCCCCGCCACAGGCCGCGCGCATGGCGGCGGCATCGGCGTAATCCAAAGCGATTGGCGTGATAGTGGCGGCCTGAGGCAACGCGGCCAGCGCCGCGTTGGAACGCACCAAGGCCACGGCGCTCATGTCATCGCGCCGCGCTAAATGTTGCAGAAGATTGCGGCCAACGCTGCTGTTGGCACCGGTGATGCAGAGTTTCATTGCCCCCACCCCAAGCCTCCCCCGCAAGCGGAGGAGGGAGTCAATGCGATAACGTCCTCGCTTACCAGCAACAATTTACCACGCTGATATTTCCCCGCGGCGGCATTGCGCATGGCTTCCAGCGGCGCGGCGGCGAAGGCGGCGGCGCGGCGTTCGGCGGGAGCGTCCTGATACAAAGTCGTGCGCATCCGTGGTGAACGGCCTAATGAGTGGATCAAGCGTTCCATTTCCTGCGGCGGCCATTCTTGACCGTGTTCGGCGCCAGCGGCGCGAGTGATGCTTTCATTCATCAGCGTGCCGCCAAGATCATTGGCGCCAGCGTTCAAACAGGCGGCCACGCCAGCGCGGCCCATCTTCACCCAGGAGGTTTGAATATTGCCGATCACGCCATGCAAGGCCAGCCGCGCCACGGCGTGCAGCAGCACCGCTTCGCGGAAACTTGGCCCTTTGCGCGAGCGGCCTTTGCGGTAAAGCGGCGCTTCCATGTGCACATAGGGCAAGGGCACGAATTCGGTGAAACCGCCGGTTTTACGCTGCAATTCCCGAATCGCCACCAGATGCGCCGCCCAATGGCGTGGTTCCTCAATGTGCCCATACATCAGCGTGGCGGTGGTTTTGAAGCCGGCGCGATGCGCCGCTTCCATCACCGCCAGCCACTGTGCGCTCGTCAGCTTATCGGGGCAGAGTTCAGCGCGCACTTCATCGTGCAGCACTTCCGCCGCGGTGCCGGGCAAGGTGTCGAGGCCAGCGGCGCGCAAGCGGTACAGAAATTCGTCGAGCGTGATGCCGAGCGTCGCCGCGCCCTGCCACACTTCCAGCGGCGAAAAGGCGTGAATATGCAAACCTGGCGCGGCGGCGCGTATGGTGCGCAGAATGTCGAGATAAGTTTGACCCGTGTAATCGGGGTGAATGCCGCCCTGTAAACACACTTCGGTGGCGCCACGTTGCCAGGCTTCCTGGCAGCGCCGCGCCAATTCCTCGGCGCTGATGTCGTAAGGGTCGCCGCGTAAATCTTCGCTGTGCTTGCCTTTGGAAAAGGCGCAGAACTGGCATTTGAAGCTACACACGTTGGTGTAATTGACGTTCCGGTTTACAACGTAAGTGACCACTTCGCCATTGACCTCTTGCCGCAGCGCGTCAGCGGCGCGGCATACATAGGCGAAATCCGGGCCTCGGCTTTGCAGGAGGCGAGCAAGCTCGGCCTCCGTCAACGCTATTTTCGCAACGCAGCGCGCTACGAGTTCCTTGATGTCCAAAGCGGCAGTCGTGGCCGCCTGATTCAACGGCGCCTGATTCAACAACGTTGCTTCAAGCACGGGCAAAGGCTGCTCTTCGCCTGGGCTCCAGCTATCACGTTTGGCGAAACCTTCAGCGTCGCTCAATTTCAATACCGCCGGGCGCACGGCGGGATCAAGCCACTGCCGCGACTGGCGCGTATATTCGGGGTAGATCGTCAAACGTTGTTCCAAAAACTTGCCGGCTTGCGCCGTTTCCTGTGCCAATTGTTCCAAATG
>JAITMI010000260.1 GCA_031277435.1 Pseudomonadales bacterium | reverse complement strand
GGAGCCTACAGGGACGTACTTGCGGCGTGTCTCGCCACGGCTACCGCCAGCGCGGACCCCTAACCAGAACTTTAGAGGAACATAACGATGAACATTTTTACCCGCCTGTCCGACATCATCAACGCCAACATCAGCGCCCTGCTCGACAAAGCCGAAGACCCGGAAAAAATGATCCGCATGGTGATTCAGGAAATGGAAGAAACGCTGGTGGAAGTGCGCAGCTCCACCGCCCGCATCCTCGCCGACAAAAAAGAATTGACGAGGCGCAATGAAAAACTGGCGCGGCAGATGGACGATTGGCAGCAAAAAGCCGAACTGGCGTTGAGCAAGGGCCGTGAGGATTTAGCCAAGGCCGCGCTGCTCGAAAAATCCGCCGTCAACGATGTTGTCAGCGTGGTCAAAAACGACATGGAAAAACTGGACGAAGCGCTCGACAAACTCACGCACGAAATCGAACAGCTACAAGGCAAACTCAACGACGCCCGCGCGCGGCAAAAAGCCCTGCTGATGCGCCACAAGACCACGCAATCGCGCCGCGTGGTCTCCACGCAACTCTACAGCCATAAAATCGACGAAGCCATCAACCGCTTTGAACACTACGAACGCAAGATTGACGTGCTGGAAAGCGAAATCGAAGCGCAACAAATCGGCGCCCACGGCATCGCCGCCGAATTCGCCGCGCTGGAAAAGGAAGGCAAAATCGACCAGGAACTGGCCGCGCTCAAAGCCAAGCTGAACAAACAATAAAATAGCGGAATACACGAGACGACAATGGTGGCAACAATCATAGGCAGTCTTACCGGGCTGATATTTGCGCTCATCCCGATCGTGGCGATCGTGATGCACTACAAATACAAATACGGCGGCGGACGCACCAGCGGTTTTACCGAGGAAGAAGCGCGGCAGCTCGAAGAATTGTTATATATCGCCGACGCCATGGCCGAACGCATCAAGGCGCTGGAATCGATCCTCGACGCCGAAGCGCCGGACTGGAGGGAACAGCATGAGCCCAAGAACTGACAAGCGGCCCTTGGAACTCGACCGCGAAAACCGCAAATTTCTTGGCGTATGCGCTGGCCTCGCCAATTATCTCGACGTGGAAGCCTGGACCGTGCGCCTGGTATTTTTGGGCTGCCTGATTTTTGGCGCCTGGTTCCTGGCGCCACTCTATTTTTGCGCCTGGTTTCTGCTCGATGAATCCTCCTCCAAAGCGCGCAAAACGGTAGCGGAAAGCCACCTGATGACTCATTTCAAGAACGTCGATTACAAAAAGAAATTGTACCGCAACACGCAAGATGGCTGGATCCTGGGCGTGTGCGCCGGCATCGCGGATTATCTCGAAGTGAGCGTGGCGGCGGTGCGCGTGGCGTTCATTCTGCTGGTGATGTTCACTGGTATTCCCTTATTGCTCTATTTTTGCGCGCCCTTGGTGCTCGACAAAAAACCGCTCTTGCTCTATTACCGCGAAGCCGGCTACGGCGACGCCGAACACCATAGCGCCAGAACCAAAACCAGCGGCTCACAAGCGCGCACGGAACACGAACCGCGCCAGGCCCGCGGCCAGGCTTACAAGCGGCACGAATTCCAATACTGCGCGCGCAAGTTCGCCAATTTGCAGACGCGCCTAGCGCGTATCGAAGCCTACGTCACCTCATCACGCTTCCGGCTCAATCGCGCGTTTCGTGATATTTCCTGAGCCTGGGCGGCGTCTTTGTTACCATTGGCGCCCCGTACTTCATAGCGAATAACCATGAAACTATCCTTACCGTCCCATCCCATCGCCTACGCGCTGAGCGTGTTTGTACTCGCGCTGCTATTGCTGAACGTGGCGCTGTTCTTCTATTACAACGACGAACCGGCGCTGTTCGACGTTGATGCCGCCGCGCTTGAACGCGCTGGCGGCGACGCGGACAAGGTGTGGCCGGGCGTGACGCTCACCAGCACGCTCGATAAAGTGGTCGATACGTTGCTACACAAACACGGCGGCTATCTGAGCAACGACGTACTGCCGCCGAGTGTGTTCATGGACAACATGCCGAACTGGGAATTTGGCGTGGTGAGCCAGGTGCGCGATCTGGCCAAGAGTTTGCGCAACGATATGACGCGCTCGCGCACGCAATCACGCGAGGATGCTGACCTCGCCGAAGCAGAACCATTGTTCAATTATCAAAACGACGCTTGGCTTTTGCCCTCCACCGAGAGCGAATACAAACAAGGTCAAGAACATCTGGAACGCTTTCTCACGCGGCTGATGGATGAAAACGACCAGAACGCGCAGTTCTACGCCCGCGCCGACAATCTCGCCGAATGGCTGGCGCTGGTGGAAAAGCGCCTCGGCAGTCTGTCGCAACGGCTATCGGCCAGCGTGGCGCAGGAACGCTATAACGTCGATATCGGCGCCTCCGCCACGGCGGCGGGCTCCACCGACGAGCGCGCCAGTTTCACCGTAAAAACGCCCTGGCTCGAAATCGACGACGTGTTCTATGAAGCGCGCGGCTCGGCCTGGGCGCTGCTGTTGTTCTTGCGCGCGGTGGAAACCGATTTCAAACCCGTGCTGGTGGACAAGAATGCGCTCGCCAGCCTGCAACAAGTGATCCGCGAACTCGAAGCCACCCAAGACCGCGTCTGGAGCCCGCTGATCCTCAACGGCTCCGGCTTCGCCTTCGTCGCCAACCATTCCATCACCATGGCCAGCTACATCTCCCGCGCCAACGCCGCGCTGCGCGATTTGCGTTTGTTGTTGGAGCAGGGCTAGAACTGCCTTTGCTGAGTGGCGCGCGGGGGCAAGGTCAAAGCGTCAGCGGCACCAGCTTGATCTGCCGCACCTCGATCTTCTCCCACACCTTGCCGCTGACGTAAGGATCCCGCGCCAGTTGCGCGTCCAAGCTGGCGCGGTCGGGAAATTCCAGGTGCAAGGAGGAACCGATCATCTTCCCCGTAGCGTCCAATAACGCGCCGCCGCTGAGAAAATGGCCGGCGGCGATCAGCTCGCGCACGCCGGCCAGGTGCGCGTCGCGCTGGCTCATGCGGCGCTGTAAGGCATCAGCGTCGGTGTAATCAAAGGCGGTGACGGCGAACTGCATACGGGGAAGCTCCCTTTTTATGGAATTAAAAGTAAAGATCAGCGCAAATACTGGTTGAACCAGGCGATGGTGCGTTCCCACGACAAATCCGCCGCTGCTTCATCGAAACGTGGCGTGCTGTTGTTGTGGAAGCCGTGGTTGGCACCAGGGTAGACGTAAGCCTCGAAAGTCACGCCGGCTTTGGTCAGGGCGTCGCCGAACGCGGCTTGGCCTTCGACGATGCGGGTGTCGAGTTCGCCGTTATGGATCAATAAGGGCGCTTTGATTTTCGCCGCTTCTTCCGCCGATACCTGGCCGCCGTAATAGGGCACGCCGGCGGCGAGGTCGGGCAGGGTGGCGGCCAGTTGGTTGACGATGCCGCCGCCGTAGCAGAAGCCTACCGCGCCGACTTTGCCGTTGCTATCGGGGCGGGTTTGCAAGTAACGCACCGCCGCTACCCAGTTTTGGAACATTTCATCACGATCGAGCTGGGCTTGCATGTCGCGGCCTTCGTCGTCGTTGCCGGGCCAGCCGCCGAAGGAGGTCAAGGCGTCGGGCGCCATGGCGAGGAAGCCGGCTACCGCGAGGCGGCGCGTTACGTCATCGACATAGGGGTTGCGGCCACGGTTTTCGTGGATCACCAGGACCGCCGGCAGGGGGCCGGTGGCGTTGGCGGGTTTGGCGACGTAGCCTTGCCAGTTTTGCGGTGAGGGGTAGATGAGTTTTTCAGTGGTGATGCGCGGGTCGTCTTCGGCGATGTCCTGCGCTTGTGCGTAGTTGGGGCTGAGGCTGGCGAGGATGGCGGCGGCGGAGCTGCCGGCGGCGAATTTGCCTCCGCGTTCGAGGAAGTCGCGGCGGCTGATCATGCCGTGTACGTATTTGTCGAAAGCATCGAGCACTTCGGGTGAAAAGTCTTTGGCGCTAAGAGTAGGTTTACCCATGATGGTTCTCCGTTATAGGGATGTTGGTGTCATGTGGGGCGGGGCTAAAGATAACAGGCTTTAGCCCTCACTAATCAACTTCGTAATCAAACAGCAATCCAGCCCCTCAATGGCCTGCTCGCTGCCGTGGCCGCTTTCCTTGATGCCGCCGAACGGTGATTCCGGCACCGAGATGGCGAAGGTATTGAGACCGATCATGCCAGCTTCGAGCTGTTCGCCCAAGAGCTGCACGCGCTTGGCGGAATCGGTGAAGGCATAGGCGGCGAGGCCGTAGGGCAGGCGATTGGCCTTGGCGATCACTTCCTCGAAACTGCTGAAGGAATTGATGATGGCGACCGGGCCAAACGGTTCTTCGTTCATGATGCGCGCATTTTCGCTGACATCCGACAGCACCGTGGGCTGGTAGAAGAAGCCTGGCCCGGCGATTGGCGCGCCGCCGTGGTGCAGTCGGGCGCCGTGGGTGAGGGCGTCTTCGATCAGTTCGTGCACCGCGTGGCGGCGGCGGGCGTGGATCATGGGGCCCATTTGCACGCTTTCGTCCAGAGGGTTGCCGACCTTGATGCGCGCGATGCGCTCGCTGAAGCCTGCCAAAAAGCGCTGATACACCGCTTCATGCACGTAAAAGCGCGTGGGTGATACGCAGACTTGGCCGCCGTTGCGGATTTTGGCGGCGACGCTCAAATTTAATGTTTGTTCCAGATTAGCGTCGTCGAAGATCAATACCGGCGCGTGGCCGCCCAGCTCCATAGTGGTGCGGATCATGTTTTCGGCGCAGATTTTGGTCAATTCTTTACCTACAGGTACGGAACCGGTGAAGGTCAGTTTGCGGATCACTTTGGCGCGCAGAATATAGGGGCAAACCTCGGCGGGCACGCCGAATACTACGTTGCATACGCCGTCCGGCAGGCCGGCTTCCTGCAAGGCTTTGGCCATCAAGAGCGCGGAGGCGGGCGTGTCCTCGGCGGGTTTGATGAGGCAGGAACAGCCGGCGCCGAGCGCGGCGCCCAGCTTGCGCGCCGGGTTGCCTTGCGGAAAATTCCAGGGCGTGAAAGCGGCTACTGGACCGATTGGTTGTTTTACCACCGTCAGGCGCGTGCCGCTTTGGCGCTGCGTGAGCACGCGGCCATAGGCGCGGCGGCCTTCCTCGGCGAACCATTCCAGGGTTTGCGCCGCCATCACCAGTTCAATGCGCGATTGTTCCAGCGGCTTGCCCGATTCCAGGCTCGCTACAGTGGCGACGCGCTCGGCGTCGGCGCGCAGGCGCAAGGCCCCCTGGCGCAGAATGTCGCCGCGCCGTTCCGGCAAAAACGCGCGCCAGATGTTGAAGCCGCGTTCGGCGCTGGCCAGGGCGCGGTCGAGGTCGGCCCCGCTGGCGTGCGGCAACTCGCCCAGCGCCTCGCCGGTGGCGGGGTTGAGCACGGTTTCGCTTTGGCGGGCGTCCTTGCCGATCCCCTCCTTGCCGATCCATTTGCCATCGATGAAAAGTTGCAGTGGTGGGTAAAGCGTAGCCATCTGATCCTCCTGTGATTTGCGGCGGGCGATCATCGCCGAATCACCGCCGCGAGTAAAACCTGGTTGTGGGCTTGAGGGCGAGGCGGTTTCTTGCTTTACTCGTGGACCATTTTCCCAACCAGGCGCCGAGTATTGCCATGACCGAGACCACCAAGATCGCTCTTAACCCCAACTACAAGCGCATCGCCACCGAGGAAGCCTTCGCCCCGCAGGCGGTGCTGGACATGTACCGCAAACTGTACGAAAGCCACACGCTGGGCGACCCAGGCTTCGACAGCCTGTGGGGCTTTTACAGCACTTCCAAGGCGGCGCGCCCGTCATTCATTCGTGAAAAACTGGCGGACCTCGACGCGCTGCGCATCGCCGACATGGATGCCGCCGGCATCGACCACCAGATCATTGCCCTGACTTCGCCGGGCGTGCAGGTGTTTGAGCGCGACATCGCGGTGTCCTTGGCGCGCGAGAGCAACGATGTTCTCGCCGACGCCGTCAAGCGCCACCCCACGCGCTTCACCGGCCTGTGCGCCATCGCGCCGCAGGCGCCGGAGTTGGCGGCGCAGGAATTGGAACGCTGTTTGAAACTCGACATGCGCGGCATCATCATTCACTCGCATACGTTTGGCGAGTATTTATCGGACCAAAAATTCTGGGCCATTTTTGAAGCCGCCGAAGCTTTGCAACTGCCGATCTACCTGCACCCCAACACGCCGCCGAAGAACATGATCGGGCCTTTCGTGGAAGCGGGGCTCGACGGCGCGATCTTCGGTTTTGGCGTGGAAACCGGCTTGCATTTGTTGCGCATCATCACCGCGGGCGTATTTGACCGCTTCCCGCGCCTGACCATGATCGTCGGCCACATGGGCGAAGCCTTGCCGTATTGGATGTACCGCCTCGATTACATGCACGAAGCCGGCGTGCGCGCCGCGCGTTATGAGTGCATGAAGCCGCTGAAGAAAAAAGTCAGCGATTATTTGCGCGAAAATGTTTACATCACCAACAGCGGCGTAGCCTGGGAACCGGCGGTGAAATTCGCGCAGCAAGTGCTGGGCGTGGACCGCGTGATGTACGCGATGGACTATCCTTACCAATACACGCCGCGCGAAGTATTGGATATGGACGCGATGGATATGTCGCTCGAACATAAACGCGAGTTTTATCAGGGCGTGGCGGAAAAGGTGTTCAAATTGCGTTAATTAAGAGGGAGAGTCGAGTCAGGGTTTGCGCTGGCGGTGGCCCTGGCGAGACACGCCGCAAGTACATCCCTGTAGGCTCCTTCCGGCC
>JAITMI010000310.1 GCA_031277435.1 Pseudomonadales bacterium | reverse complement strand
CCACTGAACATTCAAGAACTCTACCTCGATTCGCTGCGCCAGCTTGGCATCGACACCAGCGTGCACGACATCCGCTTCGTGGAGGACAACTGGGAATCGCCCACGCTCGGCGCCTGGGGCCTCGGCTGGGAAGTGTGGCTCAACGGCATGGAGGTGACGCAGTTCACCTATTTTCAGCAGGTGGGCGGCCTTGAATGTTTTCCGGTGAGCGGCGAAATCACCTATGGCCTCGAACGCATCGCCATGTACTTGCAAAACAAGGACAGCATCTTCGACATCGTGTGGGCGCATACGCCAAACGGCACCGTCACGTATGGCGATGTGTTTCATCAAAATGAAGTGGAAATGTCCGCCTACAATTTTGAATACGCCAATACTGACAACTTATTCCAATATTTTACGCAATACGAAGCCGAAAGCCAGAAGCTGATCGCCGTCAAGCTGGTGCTGCCGGCTTATGAACAAGTGCTGAAAGCCTCGCACTGCTTCAACCTGCTTGATGCGCGCTCCGCCATATCCGTTACCGAGCGGCAGCGTTACATCCTGCGTGTGCGCACGCTGGCGCGGGAAGTCGCGCAAGCCTATTACGACTCCAGAGCGCGGCTCGGCTTCCCGCTGGCGCCCGAGGCTCTGCGGCGAGAATCTCTGGAGAAATTCACCAATGCCTAATTTGGACCTATTGATCGAAATTGGTACCGAAGAGCTGCCGCCCAAAGCGCTGCCGGTATTGTCCGCCGCCTTCGAAGACGCCTTTGCCGCGCAATTGCAACAAGCCGGTTTGCGTTTCAGCGCGATCCAGCGTTTCGCCACGCCACGCCGCTTAGCACTGCTCGTTCCACAACTCGATACCGAACAGCCGCCACGCACCCTGGAAAAATGGGGCCCCGCCGTGCAGGCCGCGTTTGGCGCCGACGGCAAGGCCACCAAGGCGGCGGAAGGTTTCGCGCGCTCTTGCGGCGTTGAGGTAAGCGCGCTGGCGCAGCGTAGCGACGGCAAAGTCAGCAAACTCTATTACGGCGTCGAACAGCCCGGTGCCGCTACCGCCACCTTGCTGGCCGGCATGATCACCACGGCGCTGGCCGCTCTGCCCATTCCAAAACGTATGCGCTGGGGCAGCAATCGCGATGAATTCGTGCGGCCCGTGCAGTGGGTGGTATTGCTGTTTGGCGACACGGTGATCGACGCCACCATCATGGGGCAGCCGTGCGGCAACACCTCGCGCGGCCATCGCTTCATGAGCCCCGCGCCGCTGGTGTTGACTGCGCCCGCGCACTATCAAGATGCGCTCAAAAGCGGCAAGGTCATCGCCGATTTCGCCGAACGCCGGGCGGAAATCCGCCGTCAGGTCGAAGCCAAGGCGATCGAATTGCAAGGCCGCGCCATTATCGACGAGGCGCTGTTGGATGAAGTCACCGCTTTAGTGGAATGGCCGGTTGCATTGGCGGGCCGCTTTGATGAGGCATTTCTGCAAGTGCCGAAGGAAGCCTTGATTTCCTCCATGAAGGAACATCAAAAATGTTTTCACCTGCTTGATGCACAAAACAACATTCTGCCTTACTTCATCACGCTCAGTAATCTGCAAAGCCGCGACCCGGCGCAGGTGATCGCGGGCAATGAAAAAGTGATCCGCCCGCGCCTCGCCGATGCCGCGTTCTTTTTTGAACAGGATCGCCGCCACCCCTTGGCCACGCGCGTTGATAAACTGAAAACCGTGGTGTTTCAGCAAGACTTGGGCACGTTGTACGATAAATCCCAGCGCGTCAAACAACTGGCGAAAACGCTTGCCGTGGAGCTTGATTACGACAGCGCATTGGCGGCGCGCGCGGCGGAGCTGGGCAAATGCGACTTGATGACGTCCATGGTGTACGAATTCGCCGAACTGCAAGGCATCATGGGTTATCACTACGCACTGCACGACGGCGAGCCCAAGGAAATCGCGCTGGCGCTCGATGAACAATACTTGCCGCGCTTCGCTGGCGACCAATTGCCCACGAGCCCCACTGGCCGCGTGCTGGCGCTGGCGGAACGGCTCGACACCATCGCCGGTTTGTTCGGCTTGGGCCAGCCGCCTACCGGTTCCAAGGATCCTTTCGCGCTGCGCCGCGCCGCGCTTGGCGTGTTGCGCGTCATTATTGAACAGCAATTGCCGCTGTCGCTGCCGCGCGCGGTGCACGCCGCGATGGCGGGCTATGCCGGCAACGCCAAGGTGAAGGACGCCTGCGGCGACATCGTTAATTTCATTATTGAACGCTTGCGCGCTTATTACGCGGATCAAAATATCGCCGCCGACGTGTTTCTGGCGGTGGACGCGGTGCGCCCGCAAAGTCCGCTGGAATTCGACCTGCGCATCAAGGCGGTGGCGCATTTCGCCGCGCTGCCCGAAGCCGCGGCGCTGGCGGGCGCCAACAAGCGCGTGAGCAATATCCTGCAAAAAGCCGACGACGCCCCGCCCACGCTGTGCGAAGCCGCGCTATTGCAAGAGCCGGCGGAAAAAGCCCTGTCGAACGCGCTGCACGAAACACGCGCCCTCAGCGCGCCCTTGCTCGCCAGCTTGCGCTTCACCGAAGCGCTCGCCGCAATGGCGGCCTTGCGTGCGCCGGTCGATGCCTTCTTCGATCAGGTCATGGTGAACGCCGACGACCCCGCGCTGCGCCGTAACCGTTTGGCCTTGCTGAGCGAACTGCGCCAATTGTTCCTGCGCATTGCTGATATTTCATTGCTGCAAAATGTGTAGTCATGCTTCCGCGCAACTGGACCATTCCCTCCCCCGCACGCGGGGGAGGGCTAGGGTGGGGGCACGCGGGCAAAGACGCGCGCACATTTTGCCCCCATCCCAACCTTCCCCCGCGCGCGGGGGAGGGGGCGCTCACATTTCACCACCAGATTCTTGGTGAGAATCCCCAGCCATGAGTTTGGAAAAAATCAATAAAGCCGTCACTTCCCTAGTCATTCTGGACCGCGATGGCGTTATCAACCAGGATTCGGACGACTACATCCGCAGCGTGGACGAGTGGCTGCCCTTGCCGGGCAGTATCGACGCCATCGCGCGTCTTAGCCGCGCCGGATTCAAACTGGCGGTAGCGACCAATCAGTCTGGAATTGGCCGCGGCTATTTTGATGAAGTCGCGCTGGCGCAAATGCACGAGTTGCTACACACCCTGGTGGAAGACGCTGGCGGCCATATCGACGCCATCGCCTATTGCCCGCACCTGCCCGATGCTGGCTGCGCTTGCCGTAAACCCCTGCCGGGCTTGCTCGACGCCATCGCCGAAACCTTGCACCTGCCGCTCGAGGGCGCCTGGCTGGTGGGTGATACCGCGAAAGACATCGAAACCGCGCTTAGCCGCCACTGCCGCCCCATTCTCGTGCTCACTGGTAAAGGTGAGCGCAGTTTGACTACACTGCCTCCACCTTTGCGCGAC
>JAITMI010000182.1 GCA_031277435.1 Pseudomonadales bacterium | reverse complement strand
CGCCAGCCAGTGCCTTGCTGGGAAAGGGGCAGCCCGGCTGGGTGGGGTTGAGAATGCAGTCGGCCTCCGGCAGCGTGGCGCCGGGCAGGTGGTGATCGGTCACCAATACCTTGATGCCCAATTCGTGCGCGCGGCGAATACCGGCATGGCTAGAAATGCCGTTGTCCACAGTGACAATCAAGGCCGGCTGGCGCCGCGCGGCGACTTCGACGATTTCTGGACTCAGCCCGTAGCCGTACTCAAAACGGTTCGGTACCAGATAATCGACGTGAGTGAAGCCCATCGCGCGCAAACCGCTCACGCCCAGCGCGGCGCTGGTGGCGCCGTCGGCGTCAAAGTCGCCTACGATCAGGATTGGCGCGCGGCGCTGTAGCATCTCGTACAAGAGCGCGCAGGCGCTATCGATATGTAACAGTTGTTCCGGCGGCAGCAAGTCGGCGAGATCGAGGCGCACTTGCGCGTCCTCGTTCACTCCGCGCGCTAAATAAATGCGTTCCAATACTGGATGCAAGGCGGCGCTAAAACGCGGCGCGGCGCGCGCGGGGCGCTGCTCTATGGGGATCGCTGGCACGGGAGACGCTGACACGGAATTCAAGACTGCTCAGTCAACGGCTCGCGCAGTTGCCGGCGCAATACCTTGCCTACGTTGCTCTTGGGCAAAGTCTCGCGGAATTCCACCAGCCGCGGCACTTTGTACGCGGCCAGCGCCTGGCGGCAATGGCTGATGACATCCTGCGCGCTGAGCCTGGCATTGCGGCTCACCACGAACAATTTGATTTGCGCCGCGCACTCGTCGCCCACCGCGATGGCGCAGGCGTCGCTGATGTCGGGGTGAGTGCAAGCCTGCTCTTCGATTTCGTTGGGGAACACGTTGAAGCCGGAAATGATAATGAGATCCTTGAGCCGGTCGACGATGCGCAGATAGCCGCTGGCATCCGCTACCGCGAGGTCGCCGGTATGCAGCCAGCCATCGGCGTCGAACACCCGCGCATTTTCCTCCTGACGCCGCCAATAACCCAGCATTACTTGCGGCCCCTTGACGCACACTTCGCCCGGCTCGCCCGGCATGGCCAGCGCGCCAGAGCTGGTTTTCAAGCACACTTCGGTGCGCGGCAAGGGGCGCCCTACGCTGCCGGAGCGGTAGTCCTCGTAACGGTTGCAGGACACCACCGGCGAGCATTCGGACAGGCCATAGCCTTCGAGAATGCGGCAGCCGGTACGCGCCAGCCAGGCGTCGGCCACCTGCCGCGACAGCGCCATGCCGCCGGAGCTGGCGATCTTCAGCGCGCTGAAATCCACTTCATGCAGCCTGGGGTGTTCGCACAAGAGCTTGTATAGGGTGTTGATGCCAGCGAAACCGTCGATGCGCGGCAGTTTTTTCAAGGTGGCGACGAAGCCGTCGATGTCGCGCGGATTGGGAATCAGCACCGTTTCATGGCCCTGATGCAAGGCCATGAGGAAATTCATGGTGAAAGCATAGACGTGATACAAGGGCAAAGGCGCCACGATCAGCGCGCCCGGCGGCGGGCAATTCGCCCCCAGCGCCTCGCTCACCTGTAACACGTTGCTCACCAGGTTGCGGTGCGTGAGCATCGCGGCTTTGACCACGCCAGTAGTGCCGCCGGTGTATTGCAATAGCGCCAGGTCATCCGCTTGCGGCCCTGGCAGCTCGCCGCCCTGCGCTTGATGCCGCCGGCCCAGCGCTAACGCCTCGCGCCAGGCGACTTTGCGCGCGAAAGCATAAGGCTTGATGCCGCCGCGCAAATGCCGCGCCGCCAGATTGAGCAAGGGCCCTCGCGGCCAGCCCAAAAGATCGCCCAGTTCCGTTACCACCACGCATTCCACCGGCGTTTGCGCCACGATTTGCGCGGCATTGGCGGCGGTATTGGCGAACACCACCAAAATGCGCGCGTCAGAGTCGCAAAGCTGCAAGCGCAATTCCGGCGCGGTATAGAGCGGATTGACGTTGACCACCACCCCGCGCGCCTTGAGCACGCCCAGCGCCGCCACCGGATATTGCAACAAATTGGGCAATTGCAGCGCCACCCGCTCGCCGGGCCGCAAGTGGCATTCATGCAAGAGCCAGCGGGCGAAGGCATCGCTGAGGCGATCCAGCTCGGCGCCAGAAAGTTGCCGCCCCAGGCAGCGGAACACAGCGCGCTGGCCACTGCGCCGCAAGGCGGTGACGCTCAATTGCACCAGGTCTTGATCCTCCAGGTCTTGCCCCCCTTGATCTTGATCCTCTGGCGATACGCGCGTGCTGTTTTGCATCTTGATTTTTATTGGCTCGTCCGCATTTTGCCGGAAACCCGGCTGGGTCATGGCGGGGCATTCTATCACCGGCGGCCACTGGAAATGATGCCGCCGTGAGGGAACTTCCGCCCCTTTGGCCCGCCTAATTGCATGGTTGCCGCCGCGCGCCGCGCAAGCGCCGCAAGCGTTTTGTGACCGTATGTTTGTCAGACCCTTTGTTTGTCAGACCTTCTGTTTGTGAGCCTTATATTTGTGAGGTGTTATGCCATGACTTTAGCTTCGCGTTCACGCCGCTTCGCCGCCGCTCTGGGGCTTGCCTTCGGCTGCGCCGCCGCGCCTCTTTTGGCGGCAGAGGCGCCCGACTACCTGAGTTTTCAGACCGAGGACGAAGCCAACAACATCGAGATTTTCAAGGCCGCCAGCCCCTCGGTGGTCTACGTCACCAACAGCGCGTTGCGCCGTGATTATTACAGCCTCAACGTGCATGAAATCCCGCAGGGCTCCGGCACCGGCTTCGTGTGGGATCAATCCGGGCTGATCGTCACCAATTTCCATGTGATCCAGGGCGCTAGCCGCGTCACCATCACCTTGCAGGATCAAAGCGACTGGGACGCCGAAGTAGTGGGCTTGGCGCCGGGCAAGGATTTGGCGCTGCTGCGGATCACCGCGCCCGCCGAACGGCTGACGCCGCTGCCCTTGGGCGATTCCTCGCTGCTCGATGTAGGTCGCAAGGTGATCGCCATCGGCAACCCCTTTGGACTCGACACCACCATGACGGTGGGCGTGGTGAGCGCGCTGGGCCGCGAAATCAATTCGCTGACCGAGCGCAAGATTCGCGACGTGATCCAGACCGACGCCTCCATCAACCCCGGCAACTCCGGCGGTCCGCTGCTCAACTCGCTGGGCCAGCTGGTGGGCGTCAACACCCAGATCATCAGCCCCAGCGGAGCCAGCGCCGGCATCGGTTTCGCGATTCCGGTCAACACGGTCAAAAAAGTGATTCCGCAATTGCTCGAATATGGCCGCGAAGTGCAACCCACGCTCGGCATTCAATACGTCTCCGACGCGGTGGCGCGCCAGAGGGGCATCGAAGGGCTGATCGTCGCCGCCGTCAACCCCAACGCCCCCGCTGGCCGCGCCGGCTTGCAAGGGCTGCGGCAGGACCGCCGCGGCGGCTACCAGATCGGCGACATCATCGTGGAAATCGACGGCGACGCCGTGCACAGCAGCGACGACATGTTCAACGCCCTCGAACAGCACCAACCGGGCGACACCGTGACGGTAGTGACCCAGCGCGACGACGCGCGCATGGAGTTTCAAGTGGCGCTGACCGCGCCGGATGCGGCGTGAACGCGATGTCCCAAAATATCATCAAGCCCTTGGTTTTTCATAAGGAAGCAGTCTGCTTGTGAAAAATTAGGCATAACCGTGGAGCATATATTATTTACAAACGCAGCGATTCCGCTTTATATAGTAAAGAAATTGTTCACCGTCAGCTCAGTAGCGAAATCCTCGCTTACAAGAACAGGTGATTACATGGCAGTATGCGCGTGAAGTTGATTGGAGTAAGGCAAGAGAATTGATAGGAAAAGCTCACCACCGCGAGCAGGCATGACGCCACGCGATGTCGAAGTGTCGAGGCTCTGGT
>JAITMI010000159.1 GCA_031277435.1 Pseudomonadales bacterium | reverse complement strand
ATAGATTTATTATCACGTAAAATAATAACAGTGCAAATATGGTAGTTAGCGAAATAGTAAGACAAGCCGTTACGAATGAAAATTTTAATAGCGGCAAATTTCTGTATTTCTCCATCAATTTTCCTGCAATCGACATCTCTTTCTCCTTCTTTTAAGAATCCACGCCGCCGCGAATCACGACCACGAGAGCGTAGCGGATGTACCAGATTTTGGTGAATGGACGGTTACCAATCATGCAACCGCCTGATGAGCGTGAGAGCGCAAGCGGGCAAGACCGCTATGCGAAATGAAAAATTTATGATGCCCCTGAACAATAATTCCGCGTACCTGTTATTCACGGTACTTAACTCCTCAGCATGGCTTACAGCAGCTTCGGGGCTCGTAAAGCGCTGGCGGCCATCCCTGTTATCTGTTTTTTAACAGCGTCTTCTTTATAATTTCTACCACGGCAAATCAAAGCGCCACAGTGGATGCGAAGCTATTTTGGAACTCGTGCGCTGTCAAGCGCTGATCGTCAATCATGTGAATGAAAATATTGAGAGATGAATTCTGCGCCTTCGCTGCACCGCGCGCGAAATGGCGGGTTAAGGAAGTTGTAAACCAGATGAGGGATGGATGAACAGTTGGCGGAACCGCCCTGGTGGATTCCGTAGGCGCTTTTCGCCGCAATGCGTTAAGCGGCGGATTCCCGTGGATATGGCTGGACTTCGCCCCAGCCGCTGTTTAGGCTGCGGGCCATTTCCGGGCAGAGTATAGAGGCCGCATGAAAAACTCCGAATGGTTGCTGGCGCTGCAAGCCAACAAGTCCATGGACCGCTTCATCAACATTGTGTTGCTGTTGTTCGTCACGCTGGTGATTCAGACCGTTTACGCCGTCTACGTGCGCCCCGCCGCCGAGGCTTGGCTGGTGGAGCAGCAGGCTTTGGTCAATGCTGACCCGACTTACAATCCGCCGCGCTCTATCGTGGTCATCATCGCTGAGCCGGAACCGCAGGCGTCGATTACCGTTACCGTGTGGGCGCTCTTGTTGGCGTTCTTGCGCGCGCGGGGCATCAAGAGTACGCGGCGGTTGCTCGATGAAGATTTGCTGCAATTGCAACCGGGCTCCTGCATTCTGCCGGGCGATACGCGCGACTATCTGCGCCGCTTCGATCAATTGCCGCGCGTGACGCGCGAATCGATGGTGCCGCGGGTGCTGCAATCGGCGCTCAAGCGTTTTGGCGCTACGCGCAACATTCAAGATGCGGCGACCACCGTGCATCACATCTGCGAGATAGAGGCCACGCGCTTGGAATCGCAACTGTCGATGATCCGCTTCGCGGTGTGGGCGATTCCCGCGATTGGTTTCGTGGGCACGGTGCGCGGTTTGGGCGAGGCGCTGGAAAGCGCGCAGTTCGTGCTCAATAGCACCAATCCGGCGGCGCTGACGTCGGGCCTGGGGCTGTCGTTCAACTCCACGTTCACCGCGCTGACTTTGTGCATTCTGGTGATGTACGTGTTCAACGAATTGCAGCTCGCCAACGACCGGCTGGTGCTCGATACCGAACAATACGCCGAGGACGAATTGATCAGCCGCCTGCGCAGCGAATTGGAACCGGCTACGGCTCTGCGTTGAGCGGCAAGGGCAGGCCGAGGTATTTACGGTATTCGTTCCATAATTTTTCGCGCAGTTCGGGATCAGGTTCCTGCATCGCCGCTTCGCGTAATTGACGCGCCACTACGTCGGTATCGGTGGCGGTGGGGATGTCGGGCGGTGGCGGAAAACTGAGCGTGGGATTGGCGTAATCACCTTCGCGGCCCGGCGCCGTGCCAGGCACGTAGCCGCGGCCCGAGGCGCCGTTACTCACGCCATTGCCCGCCCCGCCGCCGAGCGCCACGGTATCCAAACCGGGCAAGTTGCCGCCAGCGATACCGCTTATTCCAGTATCGCTTGTTCCAGTAAGGCCAATGCCTGAGCCCTCGCCGCCTTCGCTACCGCCCAAACCGCCCGCCGCGCCGCTGGCGCTGGCGTTTCTGGCGCCGTTCTGATCTTGCTCCTGCTCGGCGAGAATCACGCCATCGAGCGCGCCATAGCTTGCTTGAAGGCGTGCATCGAGCGCGGCGCGGCGTTCTTCTACGCTCAAGCCGCCGCCATTGCCGGGGCGGCCCAGATTGGCGAAGGGATCGGCGTCGCCGCCATAGGCGATGCCGCCGCCGTCCGCCGCGCCGTTTTGCGCGCCGCCTTGGCTCGCGCCTTGATTCGCGCCACCGCCCTGCTCCGCGCCGCCAGCCTGAGCGCCATTGCCCGCCAGCGCGTTCGCGCCCTCGCTGCCCTGCCCTGGCGAGCCTTGGTTGCCGGAATTCGCGGCGGTCTCGAAGGGGAAATCGCCGTTGCCTTGGGAGCCTTGGGCGTTTTGAGAACCTTGAGTGCCTTGAGTGCCTTGAGAACCCTGAGCGCCTTGAGAACCCTGAGCGCCTTGAGAACCCTGAGCGCCTTGAGCGCCTTGAGCGCCTTGAGCAGATTGAGCAGATTGAGAACCTTGAGCACTCTGCGCTTCATTGCCGCTTGATGACGCGGCGCTCGGCGGCCTGCCGCTGGAAACGGAGGACGGTGTGCTTGAGGGCTGGACCACCTTGTTGTTGGAATCCGATGTCGTCGACGATTGGCAGCCAGCCAGTAGCAGGCTGAGGCTCAAGATCGCCAACAGAGGCTGGCGCAACTTGTGTGCGGGATGTTGCATGGTTCACACTTCTCTCAATCGCAGGTTGGGTTATCCTCGACGCTTAACGCCCACAGGTCAACCATGGAGTACCCGCGTGCCTGAACTGCCTG
>JAITMI010000138.1 GCA_031277435.1 Pseudomonadales bacterium | reverse complement strand
ACATGCCCGCCAGCATCAGTTCGCCGTGGGTGTGCCAGTCGCGCATAACGTGGAACCAGCGGCCAGATTCGAGCCAGGCGCGCACCGCGGCGGCTTCGCGCGCGCCGATCAGGGCGTCGGCGTCACGCACGGCGAAGCGCGCCACGTTGGGGTCGTCGGCTACCAGAAAGCGCCACATCAATGGATGAACGCTCGCTTGCGTCGCCGCGTCAACGCTGACGATTTGCGCGCCTTTGGCGCTTAGCCGCCGTATTACGCTGGCGGGCACGCTGGCATCGACGTAGAAGCGGCAACTCCAGCCGGGCAGAAATTCGGCGGCGGCATCGCAATTGATGATCGCGGTTTCGCAGTAGCGTGGCCGCGCGCCATAGAGTGAAAAGGCGATGATTTTTTGCCCGCCAGCGAGCTCGCCCGGAGGGTTTGAACTGATCGGATAGTATTTATTATTTTTTACCGATTCATCATTCAATTTTAAACACATGCCGCCGTGCAGCCTGGCTTCATCGAGCCTGTCCAGGTACAGGCAGATTTCACCGGCGAGCTGGTGGTAGCCCACTTCCTTGCCATGCAGGGCGGGGCCGATGCGCTGGCAAATGGCGGCGGCTTGTTCCTTGCGCCCAAGTCTCCACAGGCAGATCGCTTCGGAGCGCAAAACCATGGGGTTGTTGGGCGTTATTTCCAGGGCGCCATGCACCGCGCGCAGGGCGTTTTCATAATGGCCGGCGTCAAACTCTTGGCGGGATTGATGGTAAAGATCGTTGAATTTTTCTTCCAAGATACTCTTGGCGTCAGGGGAAGGCGTTGACATTTCATGCACTCGTAATCAGGACCGTTGATGGCGCGCTAGGCATGAGGCAAGAGCCCTGCGCTGACGCGCTCGCGCAGCGCTTCATGCACTTCGGCGATAAGGCCATCCCAATCGCCCATGTGGCGTTGCCGGAACAAACGCGCGCTTGGGTACCAGGGGCTGTCATTGCGCGCCAATAACCAGCGCCAGTCGGCGACGAAGGGCAGCAATATCCATACCGGTTTGCCCAGCGCGCCGGCAAGGTGGGCGGCGGCGGTGTCGGAGGAGATGATCAGGTCGCATTGTTCCATCGCCGCCGCCGTGTCGCCAAAATCATCGATGCCATCGTCGATGCGTTCGAGCGGCAGGCGCGCGAGCGTGGCCAGGTCGCGTTCCCGGTAGTCGCGCTGCAAGCTGACGAAGGCGATGGCCTCGCTGGCGAACAGCGGCGCAAGGAGTTCGAGCGCGAGGCTGCGCTGAGCGTCATCGAGGTAGCTGGAGCGCCCAGACCACACCAGGCCAACACGCAAGTGGGGCGAGCGCGGCAGCCGCTTGCGCCACTTTGCCAGGCGCTCGGGCGGCGCGCTCAGGTAGGGAACTGGCGCGGGCACGCTCGCAAGCTGCGTGCCAAAGGCGAGCGGCAGGCTCATTAGCGGGCAATGCAGGTCGAAGGGCGGCGGGGTTGAGGCGAAATCGACTACCTTGATGCCCTGGGCGATTGGCCCCAAAAGCGGCTGCAATTCGCGCGGCAGTTCCAAAATCACTTGCGCGGCTTGTTGTTTTACCAAAGGCAGGTAACGCAGCATTTGCAGGCAGTCGCCGTAGCCTTGTTCGGCGTGCAGCAAAATGCGTTGGTGTTTGAGCGGTTCGCCGCGCCATTGTGCTTGCGGAAAATTGCGCTGGTAGGCCGCCGGCGTGGCGCAGCGCCAGCGCGCTTCGTAGCATTCAAAACCGTTTGGATAATTACCCAGCGTCAATAACTGTAGCGCCTTGCCGTAGCGCGCTTGCGCGTCATCCGGATTGAGCATGGCGGCCTGTTCATAGCCTTGCAGCGACTCCTTATAACGGCCAAGCTTCCATAACACATACGCGCGGCCTCGTTGAGCATCGGCGTAGGCTGGCCGCAATGCGATGGCTTGTTCATAGCCTTGCAGGGCTTCTTCGTAACGGCCAAGCTTTTCCAGCGCGGTGGCGCGGTTTTGGTACGCATGTATAAAATCGGGCTGAAGCGCGATGGCGCGGTCAAAGGCGCGCAGCGCTTCGTCCTGGCGCTTCAAATCACTGAGCACGAGGCCGCGATTGAAGTGCGCCCAGGCGAAATCGGGCCGTAGCTCAATGGCGCGCGCAAAACTTTCCAGCGCGGGTTCGGGATGCCGCGCCATGTCCCGCACGGTTCCAATTTTGTAATGAATGGTTGGGTCGTTTGGCGTGAGCGCGGCGGCCCGCTGGTAGTCGGCCAGCGCTTCTTGCAAGCGCCCGTTTTGTTGATGCCGCGCCGCGCGCAGGCATAGTTCCCGCGCGTCAACCTCCCGCCGTGTCGCCTTGGCGGCATGAGTTTGTCGCGTATTCAAAGCGCCTTTCCCCATCCCAAGCTTCCCCCATAAACGGAGGAAGGAGCGATCCGCTTGGCTTGAACTGAAAGAGCGTGAATTGGCGGTGGGGCGATTTCCGCTTTGAAACCCGCCCCCACGCTCAATTGCCCTCAGCGCACGGCGGCGGCGGTGGTGATGACTACCGTACGCACGTTGCGGTCGCGGGCGTAGGCGGCTTCGGTGTTGCCGGGGACCAGCGGGGTTTCTTCGCCGTAAGAAACGGTGTTCAGGCGCGCGGCGGGGATGCCGCGGCTGGCGAGGTAGCTGCGTACCGCGTCGGCGCGGCGTTCGCCCAAGGCCAGGTTGTATTCGCGGGTGCCGCGGTCGTCGGTGTTGCCTTCGATGCGGGCGCCGACATTGGGAGAGCGCAGCAGCCATTCGGCCTGACGGTCGAGCGTGGCGCGGGCTTCGGCGTCGAGGGTCGAAAGGTCAAAGCCAAAGAACACGCGGTCGCCGACGTTGTTGACGAAATCTTCCACGGAGCCGGCGGTGAAGCCTCCCGTGGTTTGCGCCGCCGAGGTGGTGGGCCCGGTGGTGGTAGTGGTGGCGACGGGACGGCGCGCCAGATTAGGTTGACCGACCAGTTCCCAATCATAAGTGGTCGTGACGCAAGCGCTGAGGGACAGCGTTGCCAATAGCAGCATCACCCCACGCGCTAGTCTGCTCCCGATTCCCGCCGTCTTGCTCCCTGCCCCCTTAGCGCTTGTCCCTCTGGCGCTCGCTCCTCTGGC
>JAITMI010000131.1 GCA_031277435.1 Pseudomonadales bacterium | reverse complement strand
AACCGGCGTTTCGACGACGACGTGGCAGTGCATGTCGCCGTGGGAGGAGCTTCTCACGCCTTTGATGCCTTTGCCGCGCAGGCGGAAAACTTTGCCGCTTTGCGTTTCGGCGGGAATCTTGATGCGCGCGGTGCCGTCGAGCATGGGGATTTCGATTTCGCCGCCGAGGGCGGCAGTGGTGAAGCTGATCGGCATTTCGCAGTGCAGGTCGTTGTGGTCGCGCTGGAACACGGCGTGCGGTTTGATGCGGATGACGACGAACAGGTCGCCGGGCGGGCCGCTGTTGAGGCCGGCTTCGCCTTCGCCGGAAAGGCGAATGCGGTCGCCGGTGTCTACGCCGGGGTGGATTTTTACGGACAGGGTTTTGTGTTGCTTGACGCGGCCTGCGCCGTTGCAGGCGCTGCACGGCGAGGCGATGATCTTGCCGCTGCCACGGCAGCGTGGGCAGGTTTGCTGGATCGAGAAAAATCCCTGCTGCATGCGCACCTGGCCTTGACCGTTGCAGGTGGTGCAGGTGGTGGGTGTGGTGCCGGGTTTTGCGCCGCTGCCGTGACAGGTTTCGCATTGCGCCAGCGTCGGCACGCGAATCTGCATCTCAGCGCCGCGCGCGGCGTCTTCCAGTGAAATTTCCAGGTTGTAGCTGAGATCAGCGCCGCGATGCGCGGCGTTGGGATTGCTGCGCCCGCGTCCGCCGCCGCCGAAAATGTCGCCGAAGATGTCGGAAAAATCGAAGCCCTGCGCGCCGCCAAATCCGCCTGCGCCGAAAGGATTGCCGCCCATGCCGCCCGCTTCAAACGCGGCGTGGCCATATTGATCGTAGGCCGCGCGCTTTTGCGCGTCGGATAGCGTTTCGTAGGCTTCCTTCGCTTCCTTGAATTGCTCCTCGGCTTTAGGATTGTCCGGGTTACGGTCAGGATGAAACTTCATCGCCAGTTTGCGATAAGCCTTTTTGATGTCGTCATCCGACGCGTCGCGGTTGACACCGAGGATTTCGTAGTAGTCTTTTTTGTTGGGCATGGTGGGTGAATTCGCTTATCGTGGAATCAAGCTACTCCCTCTCCCTTGATGGGAGAGGGCAGGGGAGAGGGTGAGGAGCGCTTCGCCGCCCCCTCTCCCCCGACCCCTCTCCCACGAGGGGAGAGGGGAGTAGAAACTTATTTCTGATCCTTCACCTCAGTAAACTCCGCATCCACCACGTTGCCGTCATCGCCCGCTGCCGCTTCGGCTCCCGGCGTGCTGCCGCCGGATTGGGCTTTGGCTTGCTCGGCGGCGTACATTTTTTCGCCGAGTTTTTGCGCGGCGGTGGCGAGCGCTTGCGATTGGGCGTCGATGGCGTCCTTGTCGTCGCCCTTCACGGCTTCTTCGGCGTTCTTCAACGCGGTTTCGATTGCGGCCTTTTCGTCTGCCGTGAGTTGATCGCCATATTCCTTCAGCGATTTCTGCGTGGCGTGGATCAGGGCGTCGAGCTGATTGCGCGCGGTGACGGTTTCCATCGTCTTGCGATCTTCGTCGGCGTGCGCTTCGGCGTCTTCCACCATGCGCTGAATCTCGGCTTCAGACAAACCGGAGCTGGCCTGAATCTTGATCTTGTTCTCGCGACCCGTGGCCTTGTCCTTCGCGCTGACGTGCAGGATGCCGTTGGCGTCGATGTCGAACGTGACTTCGATCTGCGGCATGCCGCGCGGCGCGGGCGGAATATCGGTCAGGTTGAATTGCCCCAGACTCTTGTTGCCGGACGCCATGTCGCGCTCGCCTTGCAACACATGAATGGTGACCGCGTTCTGGTTGTCGTCGGCGGTGGAAAACACTTGCGATGCCTTGGTCGGAATCGTGGTGTTTTTCTTGATGAGCTTGGTCATCACGCCGCCCAGCGTTTCAATGCCCAGCGACAACGGCGTCACGTCGAGCAGCAGCACGTCCTTGACTTCGCCTTGCAGCACGCCGCCCTGAATCGCAGCGCCCACAGCCACGGCTTCGTCCGGGTTCACGTCCTTGCGCGGCTCCTTGCCGAAAAATTCCTTGACCCGTTCCTGCACCTTGGGCATGCGGCTTTGACCGCCGACCAGAATCACGTCGGCGATGTCGGAAGCGGACACGCCCGCGTCGCTCAATGCGGTGCGGCAAGGCGCGATGGTGCGTTCGATCAACTCGTCCACCAGACTTTCCAGCTTGGCGCGCGTGATTTTCACCAGCAAGTGCTTAGGCCCGCTCGCGTCTGCCGTGATGTAGGGCAGGTTGACTTCGGTTTGCTGCGCGGACGACAACTCGATCTTGGCTTTTTCCGCCGCGTCTTTCAGACGTTGCAGCGCGAGCATGTCTTTCTTCAAATCGACGCCGCTTTCCTTCTTGAATTCGTCGATCAGGTAATCGATCACGCGCAAGTCGAAATCTTCGCCGCCGAGGAAAGTGTCGCCGTTGGTCGAGAGCACTTCAAACTGATGCTCGCCATCCAGTTCGGCGATGTCGATGATGGAAATGTCGAACGTGCCGCCGCCAAGGTCGTACACCGCGATCTTGCGGTCGCCTTCCTTCTTGTCGAGGCCGAACGCCAGCGCCGCCGCCGTCGGTTCGTTGATGATGCGCTTCACTTCCAGACCGGCGATGCGGCCTGCGTCCTTGGTGGCTTGACGCTGGCTGTCGTTGAAATACGCAGGCACGGTGATCACCGCTTCGGTGACTGGCTCGCCGAGATAATCCTCGGCGGTTTTCTTCATCTTGATCAACACCTGCGCGGAAATTTCCGGCGGCGCGATGTCCTTGTCGCGCGCCTTGACCCAGGCGTCGCCATTCGCCGCCTTGACGATGGCGTAGGGCACGAGGCCGATGTCCTTCTGCACCATCGGCTCGTCAAAGCGACGCCCGATCAGGCGCTTGACGCCGTATAGCGTGTTCTTGGGATTGGTCACCGCCTGACGCTTGGCCGACGCGCCAACCAGAATTTCGCCGTCTTCCATGTACGCGATGATCGACGGCGTTGTGCGCGCGCCTTCCGCGTTCTCAATCACCTTGGGCTTGCCGCCCTCCATGATGGCGACGCAAGAGTTTGTGGTGCCAAGGTCAATGCCGATTACTTTTGCCATTTGTTTTGTTCCTTCTAAAAAATTTGGTTAGGGCTTAGATGGGGGTGGGGATGGAGGATTTCAAGACCCGTAGGTTGCGGTGAGCGAAGCGAACCGCAACGTGACAAATTGAATCCACCCGACATGCCGCAATTACCCAACAGCCTGATCCGTTGCGGTTCGCTGCGCTCACCACAACCTATGAACTCACCATCACCAACGCCGGCCTCAATACGCGATCATGCAGCGTGTAACCCTTTTGCATCACGCTGACCACGGTGTTCGCGGGCTGGTCGCTTTCGACCATGCCGATGGCTTGATGCTTGTGGGCGTCGAACTTCTCACCCAGCGGATTCACTTCCTGAATGTTGAATTTTTCAAACGCGCTGAGCAGTTGCTTGCGGGTCAGTTCCATGCCGCTCTTGAAACTCTCGACGTTCTCGGTTTCCACCGCCAACCCCGCGTCCAGACTGTCCATCACCGCCAGCAATTCATTGGAAAACCGCTCAACCGCAAATTTCTGCGCCTTGCCGACATCCTCCTGCGCGCGGCGGCGGATGTTCTCGGCTTCCGCCTTGGCGTACATCCACGCATCGTAATGCTCCTGCGCCTTCAATTCCGCAGCTTGCAGCAGGTCTTCAACGCTGGGGATGGTTTCCGGTGCCGGGACGTCGGGTGCAGGATTTTCCGCAGCCGGCGTATTGTCGTTTTCACTCATTTGTTGCCTCTCCTGTGGTCGATGAAAGGCAGATGGGGGCGGGGGAGGGGATTTCAAGGGGGGTGTTTTCCCCTCGCCCGAACCCTCTCCCCGTAAACGGGGAGAGGGGAATTATTATTCCCTCTCCCCACTTGTGGGGAGAGGGCAGGGTGAGGGGAAACTTGAACCACCACCCCCACTACCCGCTCAAAAACCCAAAAAAACACCCCGCAATCCCCGTGCCTCCATCCAACCCCTGGCGTATCGCCGGTTTTTATTTCTTCTACTACGCCTTCGTCGGCATGTTCGCGCCGTACTGGAGCTTGTATCTCAAATCGCTCGAATTCGGCGCGGTGCAGATCGCCATTTTGATGTCGGCGGGGCCGGTGATGCGGATGGTGGCGCCGGGCGCGTGGGGGTGGTTGTCGGATCACACCGGCAACCGGTTGCTGGTGATCCGGCTCGCGGCGGCGGGTTGCGTGCTGGCGTATCTGGGCGTGTTCTTTACCACGCAATTCGCGGGCATGTTGCTGACGCTGGCACTGATGAATTTTTTCTGGAGCGCGTCGATGCCATTGGTGGAGGCGACCACGCTGAGCTATCTCGGCAAACATTCCGCGCGCTACGGGCGCATTCGTTCCTGGGGGTCGATTGGTTTCATCGTGGCGGTGTTGGGGTTGGGATACGCCTTCGATTACGTTTCCATCGACTGGCTGCCCTGGATGGGATTGGGCGTGTTGCTGGGCATTCTGGTTTTCGCCTACCAGATTCCCCATGCCGACACGACGGCGCATCACACGGATGATTTGTCGATTCGCAAGATCGCAGCGCAGCCGATGGTGCTGGCGCTGTTCGGCGCGTGCTTTCTGATGGCGGTGGCGCACGGGCCGTATTACACTTTTTATTCGATCTATCTGGCCGACCACGGCTACGCAAAAAGCGCGATTGGCCAGCTTTGGGCGCTGGGCGTGGTGTGCGAGATCGGCGTGTTTTTCCTGATGCCCTGGCTGATGCGGCACACCAGTCTGCCGCGCATTCTGGCGGCGAGCTTCGCCTGCGCCGTGCTGCGCTTTCTGCTGATTGCCTGGGGCGTGGAATCACTGCCGCTGATGCTGATCGCGCAGGTCTTGCACGCCGCCACCTTCGGCGCGTTTCACGCCTCGTCGGTGGCGCTGGTGCATCACTTCTTCCGTGGACGGCACCAGTCGAAAGGCCAGGCGCTGTTCGGCAGCCTGACCTACGGCGCAGGCGGAATGGCGGGCGGATTGCTGTGCGGGCCGATGTGGGAACACTGGGGCGCGTCGGCGACGTATTCGATGAGCGCGCTGGCGGCGCTGGTAGGATGGTGGCTGGTGTGGGCGCGGTTGAAAAGCTAGGCTTCTTAGCTCATCCACCAAGCCCAGCCCGCCAGCAGCAGGATATAACGCAAACCTTTGCCGATGGCCATCCACACCGCCGATTGCCACCAGGACAGGCGCAACCAGCCTGCGGCGACGCAGAGCAGGTCTCCCACAATCGGCATCCAGGCCAGCAGCAAAACCGGCGCGCCCCAGCGGCGCGCGAAGGCCAGCGTCTTGTCGCCCAGCTTGGCCGTCGCTTTTTCCGGCAACAATCGCGCCAGCAGATAGCTCGACATGCCACCCAGGGTGTTGCCGAATGTAGCCAGCAGCAAGGCTTCCGCGCGGTAGTCAGGCCAGGTGGCGATGAAAGCGAGGAAGGCGGCTTCGGAACCGCCGGGCAACAGAGTAGCGGCGAGGAAGCTGGCGAGGAACAGGGCGGCGAATTCGGACAGGGGAGGCTCCAGTGGACGGGATTGGGGGCAAATTCAAACCGGGACAT
>JAITMI010000096.1 GCA_031277435.1 Pseudomonadales bacterium | reverse complement strand
AACATACGGTCTACGCGGGTGTTTTCGTACACCATCGACTTACGTTCGGTTTTGCCGGTGGAGTAGCTGCCCGTCCAGCGCCAGTCGCGCGGCAGGTCGTAGGTAAAGCCCACGGAGTAGGTATTGGAGGTAAAGATGTTGCGCTCATACATGTTGCTGCCGATGTCGCGGATGCCAGCCAGCGCACCGCCGCCGCGCGATACCTGAATTTCCGTCAGATTGTTCTCGATCATCACGTTGCGCACGTATTCCGGCAGGTAGGCGTTATCGACGGCGATAAAGGGCGCCCAGGTGGAGCTGAGCGAGATACCGCCGGTATCGGGGCGGTTGGGCTTGTTGTTCGATTCCGACACGCCGTGTACCAGTTGCCCCCACACGGAGAATTTGTCGGTAAAGTCCCACTTGGCCGAGGCGAAGCTGGAACGGCCCACCACTTCGGCGCCGCTGACCCCTGGGCCGTTCGCCTCGTTGTAGATTTCGTACAAGGCGCCGCCGGAGGTGTTGTTCTGGTTACCGCCGGTGGGCAAGCCCATGGTGGAGTCGGTGCTGTACTGGCCGTAGAGGTTGGAAATCGGCTGTACTTGCGTGCCGTCACGGTTGAAGACCATGCGGTCCAATTCCGTGCGGGTGTTCTGGATCATGCCGTAAACGAACTCGTTGTTCGGCACCACCTGCGGCGCCATGATGCGCTGCGGGCCGGCATCGCAATAGACGTTTTGGACGCAGCCGGCGGCGAGCCAGGCTGGGTTGGTGACGTAGCCCCAGCGCTGGTACCAGCTTGGCGGCATGTCCGAGGACAAGCGGTCGAACTGTTCAATGTAGCGGGTTTCAAAGGAGCCGATCAGGCTGAGGCGGCCATCGAAGAAGCGTTTGCCGCCAGCGAAGCTGGTGTTCCAGCGGAAGCCGTCGCCGAATTCGGCGATACCGGTGCCGCCCGAGGCTTTGAAGCCCTCGAATTCGCGGTCGAGGATGAAGTTGGTCACCCCGCCCAAGGCGTCGGCGCCGTAGGCCGCCGAAGCGCCGCCGGTGACGATGTCCACCGAACGCACCAAGGCGGTGGGCAGCGTGTCGGCGTTGACCGGGCCGCGTTTGTCGGCCGGAGCCATACGCGCGCCGTCGAGCAATACCAGGGTGCGGTTGGTGCCGATGCCGCGCATGTTCAAGAAGCTGGCGCCAGCGGTGCCGCTAAGCGCCAGGCCGCCTTGCTGCGCGGTGTTGGAGCCGAAGAACTGCGGCAGCAGGTCGAGCTGTTCGGTAATGGTGGCGCCCGGCTCGAAGGTTTGCAGTTCGTCGATGGTGACCGCCGTTACCGGCGTTGGCGTCGCCATGCCGTCGGTGAGGCGGATGCGCGAACCGGTGACTTGAATTTCTTCCAGTCCCTCTTCGGGGTCGTTGTTCTGCGCGAATGATAGAGATGGAAAGATCAGTGATGCGGTGATGGCTGTAATAGCCCAAGCCAAGGTCTTTCTTCCAGAGATTGCATTTTTGTATTGCATGGTACTCCCTCGCTTTCTGTTTCTGCTTGTGGTTGTTGTACGGCTGCGCGAACCCTGCGCGGCTGCATTGCAAAAAGGGGAGCGGCTTGCAGGCCAAAAAGAGAAACAGCGCATCACTCCCGGCGCGAAGTGGGGCGCCGGATGATTGTTTTTCTAATCGACTGGTAACAAGCCTCAGGGCTGTAATGCTGGGGTGGCCTGATTTTTATAAAGCATGCGCCGCGATGAATTCACGGCTGACGTTTCCGCCTGGTCGAACTTACTCCCCTTTTTCGGCTGGCGAAGGTACCGGAATAGGGGGGGGGTCAATTCCGAAATATGTAAATTCAGGGAATTGTTTGTGCACGAACATTGTTTGCTCAGCGGGAGGCCGCAGGCACGAGGCAATAACGCCCGATAAGCCGGCGCAAGAGTTCGATGCAAGGCCGCACTTGATCTAACTCCATATATTCATTGGGCTGATGCGCCACATCAATGCTGCCGGGGCCGAGTACCACGGTGTCCAGATGCAACTGTTGCAAGAGCGGCGCCTCAGTGCCAAAGGCCACGCTTTGCGCCGTAGAGCCGGTGAGAGTTTCGCATAGGGCCACTAATTCGGAATGGTCGTTAGCGAAGGGTTCCACGCCGGGGAATAAGGGCGTAAAGCTGAATTCCACCGCGTGTTGACGCGCGATGGGCTCCAGCAGCGCGCGAATGTCATCGCGCAAGGTGGCGCTGTTCATGCCGGGCAAGAGACGCACGTCGAATTCCAACTCGCAGTGGCCGCAGATGCGGTTGGGGTTGTCGCCGCCGTGGATCACGCCGAAATTCATGGTGGGCAGGTCGATGGCGAAATGCGGATTGCGGTATTCGCGCTGCAAGCTGGCGCGCAAGGCGAGCAGCGTGCTCAACATCGCGTGCATCGCTTCGAGCGCGCTTTTGCCCAGCGCGGGGTTGGAGGAATGGCCGCTTTGCCCCTGCACGCGCAAGCGTTCCATCATCACGCCCTTGTGGCGGTTGATGGGTTTGAGCCCGGTGGGCTCGCCGATCAGCGCGCCGCGGCCAAGTTGGCGCCCCGCTTGTACCAGGGCGCGAGCGCCGTCCATGGAGCTTTCTTCGTCGGCGGTGGCGAGAATCACCAGCGGCTGTTGCAGCTTACTGGCATCGAGCGCGCGCACCGCTTCGTGCACGATGGCGAAAAAGCCTTTCATGTCGGTGCTGCCAAGGCCGTAGAGGCGGTTGTCGCGTTCGGTCAAACGCAAAGGATCGCTGCGCCACAAGTCCGCATCGAAGGGCACGGTATCGGTATGGCCCGACAACACCAGCCCGCCCGGCCCGCGCCCTAGCGTGGCGATGAGGTTGGCTTTATGCGGATGCCCCGGCAGCGGCATGATCTCGCAAGTAAAACCCAAGGTACTGAAACGATCGGCTAATAAATCGATAACCGGCCGGTTGCTCATGTCGAGCGCCGCGTGCGCGGAGCTGACCGATGGCAGCCGCAGCAAGGCGTCGAACAGGTGTAAAAAGTCGGAAGGCATGGCGAGTCCTTGCATCAAATAAATGCCGGCAGCCTCTCAAAGCCGCGCGGTGGATGCAAGGATTGGGAGTTGGCGGGGGAGTTTGCCGTTATCCGCTTTCGTCAGCGGGAAAGAGCAAGCTTGAACTACTCCGCCATCAGGTAAAGTTCGACCCGGTCGCTTGTCCAGGTCGCCACGCCCGTGCCAAAAAAATCAGCATCTTCCGTCCATATTGGGCAGTTCAGCAGTATGGCGCAAGCCAGCACTGGCCAGTCGTCGGCATCACGGCTTTCGATGCGGCGCAACGCTTGCGTTTCGTATAACTCGGCATCCACGGGACGCACGATGATTTCCAGTTGATCCAGCACGAGCATTGCCGCGGCTGGATCGAGACCGCGGCGGATCAATAGACCAGGCAGGTAATGACGAGCATCAGCATAGGCCACATCGGGCGCATAAAAGCGCACGGTGTCGGCGTGCGTGAAAAGCAGGTCGCGCGCACGCCGGCCAAGAACTGCCCGGATCAAGATATTGGCGTCAATCACGAGAGATTTGCCACTCATCCGGCACGGCCTTGTTTGCGTGCTTGCTTGAATTCGGCCACTACTGCTTCGGGGTCAATGGCGTGGCTCGCCAGCAATTCGTCCAAAGTCTGGCTGGCGCGTTTCAGCGCGGCCAGTTCGGCCTCACCGTGGTCATGCGCGGGAATGAAGTAGCCCACGGTTTGCCCGTGCCGGGTGATTGCCACGGGAGTGCTTGCGGCGATGAAGTCCGCCAATTGTGCCCGAAACTCCCGGATTCCCACTTTCACTGCTTCCATGTCGTCTCCGATGGGTGTGAATCAGTGTGTACACTTTTACCGGAAGCTTTTCTCTTTGGCAACCACGATATTCCGCTGGCGCCTTTGATTTAACGCCGTATCAACGACTTGCCAGGCTCAAACACCTCGCTCTGAATTTCCAGCATATCCAGCACGGTGTGGGAATAATTGTCGTGCGAGGCGGGGTGGCGCGCGCGTGCGGCGACTTGTTCGTGGTCGGCGCGGTAGCGCTGGCCGAACCAGAGGATGCTGGCGACTTGTTTCTGCGCCTTGGGCGCCAAGAGCCAGGGCAAGCCGTGCAGGTAGAGGCCGTTTTCGCCGAGTGATTCGCCGTGGTCGCTCATGTAGTAGAGGGCGGTTTCAAAATCCGCGTCGTAGCGGCGCAAGAAGGCGATTGTTTCGGATAAAAAATAATCGGTATAAAGCAGCGCGTTATCGTAGGCGTTGGTGATTTCCGCGTCGCTGCATGCGCTCAGTTCGATCGAACGGCAGACTGGCGTGAACACTTCAAACTCCGGCGGATAGCGTTTGTAATAAGCTGGGCCGTGATTGCCCAATTGGTGCAGCACGATCACGATGTCGCCGTCCGGATGCGCGCTGATGTAGTCGTCGAGCCCGCTCAACATGCCGATGTCGCGGCATTCTTCATCGCATACTGGGTTGCGTTCGGGGCCGCGGAAATCCTCCAGGGTGATGCCGGCGCCTATTGCTACGCCTTTGGAATCGGAATTGTTGTCGCGCCAAAGCACATTGACGCCGGCGTGGGTGAGCACGTCGAGCAGATTTTCTTGCTGTCTGAAATCGTCGAGATCGAAATCCTCGCGTGGGATGAAGGAAAACATGCAGGGCAGGGAATAGGCGGTGGAAGTGCCGCAGGCGGTGACGTCGTCAAAGCTGATGACGTTCTCGCGCGCCAGCCGCGGGGTGGTATTGCGTTCGTAACCGTTGAGGCCAAAATGATCCGCGCGCACGGTTTCGCCCACCACCAGGATAAGCAGCTCGCGGCTTTGATCCTGCGCCGGAATGCGCGCGTCCAGGCCCAAGACGAAGCGCTGGCTGGGTATGGGGTTGCCGAGCGCTTCTTGCAGAAACTTGACGCTGGAATAGAGAAATGTCGCGGGGTTGGTGTAGTAGCGCAAGAGTTTGTGTTCGCGGAAAAAGCTGGTGTAGTAGCTGGTGAAGGGCGCCAGGCTCAAGATCAGCAGTAACAGCGCGGCGGCCATCAGCTTCAGGCGCGTCCAGATTTCTTGACTGAAGCGTTGACAATGGATGCGCGTGCGCAGAATCACCAGCGCGGGCAAGAGGCCAAACAGCAGTATTTGCAGGATGAGGCTTAAATCAAGCAGGTCGTGCACTTCGTTGGGGTCGGTCATCGCGACGTTGGTGAGCATGGCGCTGTCCACCACGATGTTGAAGCGATTCATGAAATAATTGGCCAGCGCGGCGCCGAATATCACGACGATCAGCACGGGTTTGGTGAAATAACGAAAGCACAAGACGCTCAACACGAGCACCGTAAGCGAAAATAAAAACAGCGCCAGCGAGCCCAAAAACGCCAGCCCGCCCGGCGTGGCGCCGTAGACGGCGAAGCTGTTGCGGAAGAACGCCAGGTTATAAAAAATAGTGAAACACAAGGCGCAAAGTAGAATCAGCCGGGTGATGCTGAGCGTTGGCGCGGTTAATTTGCGGAAGAACGGCATCATATAGTACGGGGCTGTGATGAGAGAGCGTCATCTTGTCGCGGCTCGCTTAAAACAGGCTTAAGAAAGATTTGCACAAGACTTAAGCGAGGCTTAAGTTGACGTTTTTATGGTGATTGCATGTTGCTTCCCGTCCATTCCCCCGCTTTTGTGCGCCAGCATTTGTATTGGCCTTTGCTGCTGTTCATCGCGTGCGCGCTGGCGCTGCGTTTCAGTGCTCTGGATTTGTATCTGGCGGATAGTCTCTACCGCTGGCAAGGCGGCGCTTGGCGTTGGCGCGAGGCGTGGCTGACGGCGACGGTGATTCACGAGGGCGGACGCACGGTCATTGGGCTGGCGGTGTTGCTGCTCTTGGCGCTGTTGCTTTTGGCGCAATTCATTCCGCGCTGGCGGCCTTGGCGTAGCGGGCTTTGGTACCTGGCTTGCGCGAGTTTGGGCGCGGGGCTTTTGATCAATGTATTGAAACAGCTCACGCGGGTGGATTGCCCTTGGGATCTCGTGCGTTACGGCGGCGCCAAACCCTATGTGCCGCTGTTTGCGCCCTTGCCCGCGGGCCTTGAGCCGGGCGCGTGTTTTCCGGCGGGTCATGCCAGCGCGGCCTATGCCTGGTGCGCGCTGTATTACTGGTGTTTGCGTTATGCGCCGCGCTGGCGCTTTTGGGCGCTCGGCGGCGTCCTGTTGCTGGGCGTGGTTTTTGGACTGGGGCAGCAAGTACGCGGCGCGCATTTTTTGTCGCACGATGTGTGGACTTTGGGCCTGTGCTGGCTGTTTGCTACCTTGCTGTACTTGTGGTGGTTCCGCCGTGAGCAAGAAGCGTCGCCTGGCTGAAAAAAAGCCACAAACAGGTGCGCGTCTTTGGAAACTTTGTTTAGAATCCCAGGCCGTCACGCTTGCGGCGCTTGTTTTTTGCCGCCTAACAACAAACCACGATAACGATAAACCAGACCTCAGGAGCCACCATGTTGCCGCCGCGCCGCCGTTCATCCGCCGTACCCCTGTTTGCCCTCACCGCTCTTGCCGCCCTGTTTGGCGCCGTCGCCCAGGCGCAGGATTTGGGCGTGGGCATTGAACTTTTCAATGAAACTTGCGCGCATTGCCACGGCGCCAATGGCCAAGGCGGCGTATTGGCGCCTTCGCTGCTACAGCGCGTGGCGACCGATAACGACGCCGCGCTCACGGAATTTCTCAAGACCGGCAATCCCACCAAGGGCATGCCGCCGGCAACGCTGGCCGACAATCAATATCCGGCGCTGCTCGGTTATTTGCGCTTCCTGTCCGAAAACGTCGCCGATGCTACCTTCTCCACCGACACCAGCCGCAACCAATACGCCTCGATGCCCGCCATCGAAAACTTTGAACCGGTGACCGAGGAAATGCTGCTCAATCCTGACCCCGCCGATTGGCTGTGGTACAGCCGCACCGCCGACGCGCAGCGTTTTAGTCCGCTCGATCAGATCAATCGTTCCAATGTTAATCAGCTTGGTCTCGCCTGGGCCAAAGGCTTGCCTGAAGGCGTTACCGAAACCATCCCCACCGTGTACAACGGCGTCATGTATATCACGCTGCCGGGTTCCAACGTGGCGGCGCTGGACGCCACCACCGGCGATACCATCTGGGAATACCGGCGCGATTACGTGAACCCCGGCGCTGGCGGCGGCGGGCGTTCCAAAACCATGTCGATCTTCGAGGACATGGTGTATTTCGCCGCGCCCGATGAAACCATCGTGGCGCTCGATGCCCGCACCGGCGAAGTGCGCTGGGAAGCGCCCACCCCTGGCCGCGGCAACACCAGCGGCACCATCGTGGCCGAAGGCGTAGTGGTATCGAGCGGCACCTGCCGCCAGCACATCGCCTGCAACATCACCGGCCACGACGCCCGCACCGGCGAATTGAAGTGGACCTTCATGCTGGCGCAGGAACCGGGCGACGTGAACGAAGACTCCTGGGCCGGCCTGCCGGTCGATGAGCGCCGCGCCTCGTCCTGGGGCCTGCCCGGCGGTTACGACGCTGAAACCGGCACGCTGTTTTGGAGCGTCGCCAACCCCAGCCCCTACACCCGCCTGGAACGCCACGGCGGCGCCGACGCCGTGCCCTTGATGGCGCCGGTCGATCTGTACAGCGATTCCACCCTCGCGCTCGACCCGCAAACCGGCGCGCTCAAGTGGTACTACCAGCACCTGCCGGGCGACGACTGGGACGAAGACATGAACGAAGAGCGCGTCATCCTGCACACCAAGCTGAATCCCGACCCTGAGCATGTGAAGTGGATCAACCCCCGCCTCACGCCGGATGAAGAACGCGACGTGGTGGTCAACGTGGGCGAGGGCGGCGGCATCTGGGCGCTCGACAAGCACACCGGCGAATTCCTGTGGGCCTCGCCGTTCCCCTACGATCACCCCAACTTCCTCATCAGCGACCTCGACGTGGAAACCGGCCGCACCGTCATCAACCGCGAGGTTGTGCTCGATGAGCCGGGTGCGCATCGCGTCATCTGTTTCGTCAACGCGCGCAGCTATGGGCCCCCTGCCTACAGCCCGCGCACCACCAGCCTGTACGTGCCCTACAACAACAACGGCCTGAATATGACTGCCGCCAGTCCCGCCACCGAAACCATGCCCGCCATGCCCGAAAGTCGCATCGGCATGCCGGCGCCGGGCATGGAACTCGACGAGCTGAATGGCCTCGCCAAGGTCAACATGGAAACCGGCGAAATCACGCACTGGGTTACTGGCCGCATCCCCACCGACAGCTCGATCCTGGCCACTGCGGGTGATCTGATTTTCTGGGGCGACATCAACCGCCGCTTCCGTGCGCAGGACGCCGAAACCGGCAAAGTGCTGTGGGAAACCATCGTCGGTGGCCCGATCTCCACCAGCAATATCACCTACTCGGTCAATGGCCGCCAGTACGTCGCCGTCATCACCGGCAACAACCTGTCGCACCCCGGCCTCAACACCGGCACGATGGGTCCGATCCGGCTCAACCTCAACAACAGCGCCAGCTCCAATGCGCTCTATGTGTTTGCCTTGCCGAAGGAATAAAACGCCTGGGATGGAGCTTCATCACCAAAAAGCTTGGGTCTGGCATGGTTCTCGGTACACTACCGCCTGCGGGTGTTGGTTTCGGGCAATGCCGGGATCTTGGGGGGTGTTATGTTTGTTCGAACTGTCGAACGCGTGTTCCAGCCCATTGAGCATCTTTTCTATGTCCTGGTGGTCAAGCAGATCAGCCGGTTGCTTGATCACATCGATCCTTTGAGCTACAGGATTGAAGGCACGCTCTTCAGAAAAATCCTGCAGGTCACGCTGTTTCCGTTCTTCCTGATCGCAAGCCTCGTGATCGGATTTCATCTGGTCAGGAACGGCTATACCAGCCGGACCTTCATCGCAACCATCGGCATGTATCTGGTTTTTGGAGCGATATGGATGCCGCTGGAGCGGCTGATCCCGTTCAGCAGGAAGTGGCTGAAAAGTCCCGACGGGTCGACCGACGTCATGCTGCTGTTCGGCAATAAGTTTTGGGGCGACTGGATTACAAAACCGCTGCAACTGGCGACGATTGCCCTTGTCGTGCAGCAGATATCGCCGACGATCGGACAATCCATCTGGCCGTCAGCACTCCCGCCCGTGGTGCAGGTCTTTTTGCTCCTGGTGATCAACGACTTCTTTCGCTACTGGTACCACCGCTGGATGCATGAAAACAGCTTCATGTGGCGCTGGCATGCCGTGCACCATTCATCCGAACGCCTGTACTGGTTCAACGGCTCCAGGGTCCATCCGCTTGAAGGCATGGTGCATGGTTTCCTGTGGGCGATTCCGCTCGCCTTCGTGAAGGCGCCTGTCGAAATCGTGTTCGTGACCTATCTGCTGAGCCGCACGATCGGTCGTTTCCAGCACACCAATATGGACGTGATCCTGGGACCCTTCGATTACATTTTCTCGTCGCCGAAAAATCACCGTTATCACCACTCCAAGAATGTGCAGGAGGGCAACACCAATTACGGCGGCGACGTCATCCTCTGGGATCATCTGTTTGGCACCTTCTATTTGCCCAAAGGCAAACAGCCGAGCGATGATATCGGACTCGGGGATGTGGAGAACTATCCCAAGTCATTCGCCGGCTTGATGCTGGCGCCCTTCAATCACCACAGGTTTCAGAAACCATCGCAAGCGTCGGTGCAGGTGCCCATTCCACAGTCGGCCGAATAACCGGGCAGAGCTCTGCCCTCAAGGTGCGCGGTGCACCGGGTCGATCCACAGCACCGTTTCGGGCTTCTCCACCGGTTCGATCTCCAGATTGATCGCAACGGCTTCGTTGTCGCTGCGCACCAGCACGCATTCCAGCGTCTCATCCGAGCTGGCGTTGATCTCCTGATGCGGTACGAACGGCGGCACGAAGATGAAATCGCCCGGTCCCGCCTCGGCCGTGAATTCCAGGCGCTCGCCCCAGCGCATGCGGGCGCGGCCCTTCACGATGTAGATGACGCTTTCTAGGTGACCGTGATGATGTGCGCCGGTCTTGGCATTGGCGTGAATGTGTACCGTCCCGGCCCATATCTTCTGCGCGCCGACACGCGCCAGGTTGATGGCCGCAGCGCGGTTCATGCCGGGCGTTTGCGCTGTGTTGGAGTCGAGTTGGTCGCCGGGTATCACCTTGACCCCATGCAGTTTCCAATCCACCGGGCCGCCGTGATCGCCGCTCGCGTGATCGTGAGAATGATCGCTTCCGCACATTGTCGTTCCCCCCGGTTTCAGCGCCACTTGTCGACCGAAATGGTCCGGGGCCGGTAGAAGCTCCACGCCTGCATCATCGGGGCGCCGTCGCCGCCGGCGACCACCACGTCGATGGTCCCCCTCTGGAAGACGGGGATCGGCGCCTCATCGGGCTTGCCCCTGACGTCGTTCGGGTCGCGGAAGCCGGCCCGACGCAGTTCGCGGGCGGGCCGCGTCGATTTTTCCCACAGTTCCTGCATCACCGCTTCGCGGGTCATGCCCTGGCGGTGCAGGTCCTCGGCGCGCTTGGGCGAGATGATCAGCAGTGCGCCGCCCACGATTTGGTAGCGGGCCATGTCCTGTGCCGCGTCGGCCAGGGTCGTGCCTTCGGAGAAGTTGCCCGAGTGCGCCCAGCCGCCGCTGAACAGGGTCAGGGTGGAGTCTTTCTTCTTGAATCCCTGGCTCTCGGCGAAGGAGGGCCAGGGGCTCTCTTCCTCGTTCTCGGCGTAGGCCATGGAATAGTTCGAGTTGCTGCCGATGACCGCCATGATGTTCACCCCCGGCTGGCCGCCGCCGAGGTTGGTGATGAACATGCGAAAGGCGCGGCCGATGGCGGCGTTGGCCTGGTTGCCAGGTCCCACCACGTTGACG
>JAITMI010000048.1 GCA_031277435.1 Pseudomonadales bacterium | reverse complement strand
CACCCCGCCGAGCGCGTCAGCGCCGTAAGCGGCGGACGCGCCGCCGGTTACCACGTCCACGCTGCGGATCAGCGCGGTGGGCAGGGTATCGACGTTCACCGAGCCGAACTTGTCGCCCGGCACCACGCGCGAGCCGTCGAACAAGACCAGCGTGCGGTTATTGCCCAGCCCGCGCATGTTCAAAAAGCTGCCGCCCTGGTTGCCCGGCAAGGGCGTGCCGGCGGCGCGCTGCGAGGTTTGGGTGGAGAGAAACTGCGGCAAGGCGTCGAGCTGCTGGGCGATGGTGGCGCCCGGCTCGAAGCTCTGCAATTCGTCGTTGGTGATGGCGGTGACTGGCACCGGCGTCGCCATGCCGTCGGTCTGGCGGATGCGCGAGCCGGTGACCTGAATTTCTTCCACCTCTTGCGCCCAGGCGCTGACGGCGCCAGAGCACAAGACGATGGCCAAGGCGAGTTTGCGGTAACGAAGCTGGCTGAATGTTGGCATTGGATTTCCCCTCAAAGTGGTTGTTCTTGAATCGCTGAAACATGCAGCGCCGCCCCCACAGCGGTAACGCCGTGTATGCAGTGTAACAAGGTTGCGGAACAATCATTCGATCCTTAAGAAAATGCTTGCTTGCGCGCTGGGTTTTCGTTGTATCGTGGCGCGCCCTCATGGCGGGCATCACAAGACAAGAACAACAGCACAGGAAACCCACATGGCCAGTCCCTTATCCTTCTTAGCCAAGGAACACATCGTCGCCCCGGCGGATTTCAACCGCTGGAAAGTCCCGCCGGCGTCCATCGCCATCCACTTGTGCATCGGCTCGGTCTATGCCTGGAGCATCTACAACCCGCCCTTGACGCGCCTGTTCGGCGTGGCGGTGCCGGCGGCGAGCGATTGGAGCTTGCAAAGCGTCACCTGGATTTTTTCGGTGGCGATCGTATTCCTCGGCCTCTCGGCGGCCTTCGCCGGGCGCTGGCTGGAACAAGTGGGGCCGCGCATGGTGGGCGTGGTGGCGGCGCTGTGCTGGGGCGGCGGTTATCTCGTCGGCAGCCTGGGCATCTACACGCATCAGTTGTGGCTCTTGTATTTAGGCTATGGGGTGATCGGCGGCTGCGGGCTGGGCCTCGGTTATGTGTCGCCGGTGAGCACGCTGATCCGCTGGTTTCCCGACCGCCGCGGCATGGCCACCGGGCTCGCCATCATGGGCTTTGGCGGCGGCGCCATCATCGGCGCGCCGCTCAAGCGGTATTTGATGCAGGCGTTCTATCAAGCGCCGGACTATTTAGGACCGGCGGATCAGCTCACGCTCATCACCGAGGCGGGGCGGCGTTTCGTGGAACAGGCCGGGCAGCGCCTGGAAGTGGTGGTGGCGGGCGCCAACGACGTGGCCGGCATGTTGGTGCGCGGCGCCGAAGGCGTGTACGTGGTGGGCACCGGCAGCACCGGCGTGGCGCAGACCTTCGTGGTCCTGGGCTTCTTCTACTTGGTGGTGATGCTGATCGCCGCGTTTTCCTACCGAGTACCGGCCCCCGGCTGGAAACCCGCCGGCTGGACGCCGCCGCAAGAAGACCCAGGGCACAAAAAGCTCGTCACCACCCACGACGTGGACATCGACGAAGCGCTCAAAACCCCGCAGTTCTATCAACTGTGGCTGGTCCTGTGCATGAACGTCAGCGCCGGCATCGGCGTCTTGGGCGTGGCCAGCACCATGATGAGCGAAATTTTCGGCACCACGCTGCCTACCATCGTCGATGGCGCCTTCGCCACCACCTATGTGCTGATGATCAGCGTGTTCAACATGCTGGGGCGCTTCCTGTGGGCCTCCTCCTCCGACTACATCGGGCGCAAGAACACCTATTGGATCTTCTTCGCCCTCGGCATTGTGCTCTACTGCTCCGTGCCCTTCGCCGCCACCCAGGTGAGCGCGCAACCGGCGGCGCTGTGGCTGGTCTTGTTCTACGGCGCCACCATGCTGATCTTCACCATGTACGGCGGCGGTTTCTCCACCATCCCCGCCTACCTGGCCGACGTCTTCGGCACCCGCTTCGTCGGCGGCATTCATGGCCGCCTGCTCACCGCCTGGAGCACCGCCGGCGTGCTCGGCCCCTTGGCGATCACCTCGCTGCGCCAATCCGCCCTGGTGCGCGCCATTGAGGACTTGGCCGGCAAGGTTGATCCGGCAGCCTTTCAGGAACGCTTCGGCGCCCCTTTGGCACAGCTCGATCAACTGGTCGCCGCGCAAACGGTCACCATTGGCCGCCTGATGGAACTGGCCCCGCCCGGCACCGTGGACCCCACCCCAGGGCTCTACAACAGCACCATGTACCTGATGGCGGTCTTGCTGGCGGTGGGCCTGGTGAGCAACGCGCTGATGCGGCCGGTGGCGCAGAAGCATTATTTGAAGGAGTGAGAACGGGGAATTTGTCTCACCCGCTGGTGCGACAATTGCGTACCGCGCCCTTGTAGGGGCAGGCCCCCGTGCCTGCCCTTGCTGACGGATGCCACGGAACGATGGGCAGGCACGGGGGCCTGCCCCTACAAGGCCGGAGTTTTATAAAGGGCAGGAGTTGTATAGGGCGTATGCGGGCAACGAATTTGTCTCATCAC
>JAITMI010000018.1 GCA_031277435.1 Pseudomonadales bacterium | reverse complement strand
TGGCGAGTAGAATGGTTGGGCTAAATTGCATTCAATCCGGGCAATTGCGCCGCCGGGCGCTCAACCAGAACGCCGCCAGTTAGATTTTCGTCATGAAAATATCCAGACTCGAACTTTGCGGCGCCCCGTGGCCAAGAAATCCAACCGTCAGCTACATCGATTACAAAATTGGCCAGATACAGCTCTCCCGTCACCTGAACATTACCGAGCAGGCTGGCGCGCTGTCGGTCAGCAGGCCATTTGCCAGACAGAACGCCCGGCAGATGCTGCTGATGGAGGCGTCTGATTTCAGGTCCGGACGAGTGGCGCTGTACGTCTGCGCCCTGTGCGGCGATCCCTATTGCGGCGCGCTGACGGTGCGGATTGAGAAAACAGACGACGGCATCCTCTGGCACGACTTCGGCTGGGAAGATCCGGACGGGGAGTATTTCTCGCCCACCGAATACTCGCGCCACACCGGGCCTTTTCTGTTCGATGCCGAGGACTACCGCATCACGCTTTGGCCCTACACGATGGATTGATGGAACTGATATGTCAGCGGTAATACGCGCTTATGGCGCAAACTTCGATGTCGATGCGTTTCTGCCGTCCTGCGCCTTGCCTGTATCCGCCGCCAAGCGGCGCGGCGAGCTGGTCAGCCCGAAAACTCAAGCCAATGGGCGGCGGCATGAGCGGTCTGGAATTCACATTATCGCGAGCGATGCGGGCTTTGAAGAATTTCCGCGCCAAGTCACCGAAGCGACCGCGTTTCTCCGCGCACATGCCGCCTCATTACGGCAATTGCTCGATTTCCCCGGCGTCGAAAGTGTCACGCTCGACTTTGGCATAGAGGCGCCGAGCGCGTTTGCGCGCAGCAATTATTTGCCGCCCGAATTGGTCAATCTAGCCGCCGCGCTTGGGTTGGGGCTGGAGATTTCGTGTTATGCCGCGTGTCAATCGCCTGATCCATAATCATTGAGGTTGAAATCGTGCCCTTCAAGCAGAACAACAAAACGCCCGATGCCCTCTGGCGCAAACGTTCCAGGCCGCTGCTGATCGCAGCCGGTTTGCCGGAGGCCGTCATTGATGATGAAAGGCGCTGGCGCTACTTGCTGGATCACGGTGTTGATGATTTCCATACCGGATGGACACCTCAGGAAATTACAATGCAACAAGTGGCCGACATGCTGTCGCTATTGGCAGCGCACTACGGCAACGAAGCGGATTTCGAACTTCTGCGTACACTGAGGAGGCGATCAGATGAAAATTAAAATGCCGGATTATTTTTCGGACAGCGGTTATGGGGCAGGCGGTGCCACCGGCCTTGAGATTTGTCGTCTATGCGTAATCGGGCTGAAAAATGACCAATACTCACGCAATGATTCCCGCGGAACTTCTGCCTCTGATTGGTGATACGCCGTCCGTGATGCAGATCGGCGAAGAAATCAGCGTGCAATCGTATTAACATCAGAGCCTGACATTGCGCCCACGCCGGGTGACTATTGGTTCGTCCGCACGTCAGGCGCCTCAAGGGAAGCATACTGAACATGTTTAATTTCGATGATACGCTGGTCTTTTTCGCCATCGGGTATGATTGCTATCACTGCGGTATCGCCTCACTGGCCGGTATTTTGCTGGCCATTGATGGTATGAGCAAAAGCACGCCAACGCGCGAAGAACTGGAGGCATCGCTAAACAGCTTATCCGCGTCAGGATACGTCGCAATATCTGGCGAGGGCTATTTGCTAACGCCGGCTGGGAAGGCTGTCTATGATGGTGTTACTGCTGTCGACCTTCCCGAAAAAACCGTTTTTGACCAAATTCATGAGGCGCAAAAGAAATTGGCAGAGACACATTCCCTCGTTGAGAATGTCAGCGCAATCGAAATTACGGAGAAGCAATATCGCAAGGCGCGGAAGGATACGCGTATCTTGATCAAAAATCTCTGACGTTGCTCACACGGGATGGCTTCGCCACCGGCCTTGAAATTTGTCGTCTATTTGTAGTTAGGTGGTCTCGCATATGGAGCAGGGTGCATTGATGGAGGCTGATGAAATGGATTATCTAGTTGAGATTAGAGAATTTCACCAGCTGCATGTTGCACCGTATACGGGAGAGCCGAAAGGCTGTCTGGATTTTGAGATTCGCGGACTTGAAAAGTCTTTCGGATTTGAGTTACCCCTGGCTTATAAGCAATATCTGCAATGGATGGGCAAAGATTATCGCGGCGTTTTCGTTGGTTGTGATTGGTTTATTGCCAATATTGAAGACAACAATGCGCTCGTGCCGGAGTTGTTAGCCGAAAATAATATACGCTTCAAACTACCAGAACATTATCTTTGCTTCTTTTCACACCAAGGCTATATGGCTGCATGGTTTGAGCTGCCGAAAGTTGACGATAATCCACTCGCGTGGTTTTATCACGAAGCGATGAACATGGAGCGCCCCGTCGGCGAAGAACGATTTACGGAAATTCTTTTGCGCGATATGCGTGGGTTGGCGGCGCACCTGCCCAATATCTACAAACACACCACCTAATAAGGCTTCAACCCGGACGGTGGAAAAACACATGTCCACGTCGCCAGACGGATACCAGCCACCCCAAAGCCGCGAAGAACTGCTGGAGCGTTATGCGCGCGGGGAGCGCTTTTTCCCAAACACGGATTTGGAAGAAGCCGATTTTTCCGGCGCGGCGCTGGATGGCGCTTCATTCGAGTCATCATCCTGGTTTCACAGCGCCAACTTCGCGGGTGCAAGTCTGCGCGGGGTGAGCTTCCGCGAGTGTAACGTCAAATGTGTTGACTTTCGGAACGCCGATCTCAGCGGCGCGTCGTTTGACCGCGCCCTGGTCGATGGCGCGAACTTTGAAGGCGCGGCATTGGCGGGAGCGAGTTTTATTGGCGCCGGATGGTATGGCGTCACGATAGCCGAGGGGGATAAATTTCCTTGACGCTGAAGCAAACGCCTGATGAATGCCCGCCGCATTGAGTTGAATAAATAGACGCTATTATGAATAACTGGTTCGATTGGTATTGCAAAAAACTTGGCGAGCAAAAAGACGGCGCCATGTACCGAGGCCGGTATCTTTGTCCCTGTTGCTTTATGCCAACCCTTTTTGAGCGGAGGAACTTTGGAATATGCGTTCTCTGTTCCTGGGAAGATGATGGTCAGGATTCTGATGATGCCTCAGAAGTTAGAGGCGGCCCTAACCGTGACTATTCGCTTGCGGAGGCTCGCGCCAATTTTGCGGTGCATCTGACCATGTATCGCCCAAATGACAAACATGCTTTTGAATGCGGAACCGCAAACAAGGAAGCAAGGTCCGCTCTCCATGCTTCTTTTGGCCGCGCAATAGAGAGCAATGAAAAATCCGATTGGTTGGCCGCCCTCAAGCTCGAAAAGGCATTCAAGAGGATGAGTATCGCTTCATTCAACTCATAGTCTTGCAATTACCGCGCGTAGCCTCATATTAGGTGTCCGTATTAGACCGCCACAGCCCCTGCCGGATCAGCCGATATGAACAACAAAGTCAGAGATATCAAAGAGTTATACAAAATCACCTTCCTCAACAAGGGGCAGGTATATGAGGTGTACTGCCAGGGCGTGTTCCAAAGCGACCTGTGGGGTTTCATCGAAATCGAGGATTTTGTGTTCGGTGAGCGCAGCCAGATGGTGGTGGACCCAGGCGAGGAGAAGCTCAAGACCGAGTTCAACGGCGTCAAGCGCAGCTTCATTCCCATGCAGGCCATCATCCGCATCGACGAAGTGGAAAAAGAAGGCGTGTCCACCATCAGCAAGGGTGACAACGTAGCGCCGTTCCCGATCCAGTTCACCCCGCGCTCGCAAGGTCTGCCGGACTGAGCGGGCCATGAGCGAAAGCGCCACGCGCGCCCTGTCCGAGCAGCGTGGCGCGCTGTTCAGCTATCCCCGCTACTGGGCCGAATGTTTCGGCGTAGCGCCGTTTCTGCCGATGTCGCGCGCGGAGATGGATGCGCTCGGCTGGGACAGTTGCGACATCATCATCGTTACCGGCGACGCCTACGTGGATCACCCCAGCTTCGGCATGGCGGTGATCGGGCGCTTTCTGGAAGCGCAGGGTTTTCGCGTTGGCATCATCGCCCAGCCGCGCTGGCAAAGCCCGGAGGATTTCCTGGCGCTGGGCAAGCCCAATCTGTGTTTTGGCGTCACCGGCGGCAACATGGATTCGATGATCAACCGCTACACCGCCGACCTGCGCCTGCGCAGCGACGACGCCTACACGCCCAACGACCAAGGCGGCAAGCGCCCCGACCGCGCGGTGATCGTCTACAGCCAACTGTGCCGGCAAGCCTATAAAGACGTGCCGATCGTGCTCGGCGGCATCGAGGCGAGCCTGCGCCGCATCGCGCAATACGATTATTGGAGCGACAAAATCCGCCGTTCCGTACTGATCGATTCCGGCGCCGATATTTTGCTGTTCGGCAACGCCGAACGCGCCATTGCCGAAGTGGCGCACGCGCTGGCGGCGGGCAAATCCATCGACGATTTACGCGGCATTCGCGGCACCGTGGTGGTACGCGACGCCGTGCCGCCGGGCTGGACTGAAATCGACTCCACCCGCGTCGATTGGCCAGGCCGCATCGACCGCATTCCGAATCCCTACGAATACGTCAGCGAACAGCAAGAGAACGCTCAGACCAAAACAGATGAACCCGCGCCGCTGAAGATCATCCCCCTGCCGCTACAGCACCAGCACGAACTCGACGTGGAACGCACCTACGTGCGGCTGCCCTCGTTCGAGAAAGTGTCGAACGATCCCGTGCTCTACGCCCACGCCTCGCGCGTACTGCATCAGGAGGCAAGCCCCTACAATGGCCGCGTCTTGGTGCAAAAACACGGTAGCAAGGAAATCTGGGTGAACCGCCCGCCCTTGCCGCTGGAAACGCCGGAACTCGACGGCGTGTTCGATCTACCCTATCAGCGCCGCCCGCACCCCAGTTATGGCGCGGCGAAAATCCCCGCCTATGACATGATCAAAACCTCGGTGAACATCATGCGCGGCTGTTTCGGCGGTTGTACTTTTTGTTCCATTACCGAGCACGAAGGCCGCGTGATCCAAAGCCGCTCCGAACAAAGCGTGCTCGATGAAGTGGAAAAAATCCGCGACCAAGTGCCCGGCTTCACCGGCATAATCTCCGATCTCGGCGGCCCCACCGCCAACATGTACGGGCTGGTGTGCAAAGAAGCGCATTCGCAGATTGGCCAGCGCTGCCGGCGCCTGTCCTGCGTGTTCCCCAGTATCTGCAAACACCTGAAAACCGATCATTCGCAAACCACGCAACTCTACCGCAAGGCGCGGCAATTGCGCGGCATCAAGAAGATTTTGATCGCCTCCGGCCTGCGTTACGACCTGGCGCTGCGCGATCTGGAATACGTCAAGGAACTGGTCACGCATCACGTAGGCGGCTACCTCAAGATCGCGCCGGAACACAGCGAAGAAGCGCCTTTGCATCAAATGATGAAGCCCGCCATCGGTCTTTACGACGAATTCAAACGCTTGTTTGAAAAATACTCAGCCGAAGCCGGCAAAAAACAGTATCTGATTCCCTATTTCATCGCCGCGCATCCCGGCTCGCGCGACGAAGATATGATGAACCTGGCGCTATGGCTCAAGCACAACAAGTTCAAGCCGGACCAAGTGCAGACGTTCTACCCCTCACCGATGGCGCTGGCCACCGCCATGTATTATTCGGGCCGCAATCCGCTGAAAAAATTGCATTACAAAAGCGAAAAACTCTACGTCGCCAAAAAACTGGAACAGCGGCGCTTGCAAAAAGCCTTTCTGCGTTATCACGACCCAGAAAATTGGCCGCTACTGCGTGAGGCTTTGCTTGCCTTGGGGCGCGGCGATTTGATCGGCGACGGCGAACGCCACCTGGTGCCGCCCGAACGCCAGTCCACCTGGCAAGAACGGCGCGGCGCGCTGGGGGCGAAAAACAAAGGCCTTGGCGCGAAGAAAACCGTCAAAGCTGCGCGGCGGACGCGCTGAGGCACGCCGCTCAACGCATGGCCGTCAAATAACTTACTCCTTCACGATCGGCAGCAAAGGCGTAAGGCTGCCATCGATGTTGTCCGCCGCTGGCAGCCCCAAGAGATGAGTCACCAGTGGAAATACATCCACGTTTTCAAACGCCGGGATTCGCGCGCCGGCGCGGATACTGGGACCGAAGGCATAAAAGATGCCGTGCATTTCTGGTACGTTTGGATCATAACCATGCACGCCGATGTTGCCGCTCAGCGCTTGCGTGCTGAACACGTAGCCTGGTTCGGCGGCCAGCAGAATTTCACCAGTATCAGGGTGCTCGCGGTAATGCCAGTGCGCTGGCGTTTCTTGCTGCAAATAAACCTCGAAATGCTGGGCGCGCTCCTTGAGCGCCGCATAGGTGTTGGCCAGTAAGCGCGCATCATCGACATACAATTGCACCAAGGTGCTGGACACGACCGCTTTGATGCCTTCGGGAAGCGCCAATGAAGACATCAGAATCACGCTGTTTTCGCTAGCGCTGATGGGGTACATGCCGTGATCGCTAACGACGAGGAGATCAACCGGCAAGCCGCTGTGCTCAATGCCATCGAGCAAACTGCCCAACAGCGCATCGGCTTTTGGCAGCGCGGCGTTCACTTCGGCGGAGTCCGGTCCAAAATTGTGGCCGGCATCGTCGATGAAGGAAAAATACAAGGTGATGAGGCGTGGGCGTTCGGCCTCTGGCAGCGCCAGCCAGGACAGTACGGTGGCTACCCGTTCCTCATCCGCGCGAGTTTGATCGTAGACGGCGTAATAATCGGGCAAGGAACCAGCCACGGGCGCTTCCGAGCCTACCCAGAAATACGCGGCGGACTTGAGCCCTTGCGCTTGCGCGTATTGCCATAGTGGCACGCCGCCATAGAAACGCGCGTCTTGCACCCGTTCTGGCATGTTCATACCGTAATCGAGGCCGAGGCGGCGCGAAAAAAAGCGATTGTTGATGAGGCCGTGATGGCCCGGATAAAGCCCAGTCACCAGCGTGTAATGGTTGGGGAAGGTGCTGCTGGGGTAGGCGGGAATCAAACCTTGGGCGCTGGCGCCTTGTTCAAGCAGCCGCTGAAAATGCGGCAGTTTTCCGCCTTGGTCGAGGAAGCGTTGCACGTAGTCATGGCGGAAGCCGTCGAAGGAGACCATGACGGCATACCGGTCTTGCCCTTGCGTCTGGGCGAAGCTGGCGGCGCAGGGCAAGGCAAAAAACCATAAGCAGAGCAGTCGTCGAAAAATCATGGTGGCCTCTGAATCAAGAGATTGACGAGCGGCTGACGATAGCAAATGGAATGCTTGGCTTGATAAAGATTATCTTTATAAATAATCACGAACAAAGCAAAAGATAAAATAGCTTTTACAATATTCTAACCGCCTCTCTACGAGCTTCTAATCTTTAGCTCCTACTTCGCTCCCTATACTGCCGCTCCGTTAACGGGCGGGTCCACTAAACGGGAGAACATTCAATGCGCCGTAGCGAAAGTAATGACTTTGGTAAAACCAAAAAAATTCTAGCCATTTCCATTCTATTAGCGCTGGCCAGCCATGCCGGCGCGCAGCAGACGTCAGCCGGCGTCGGCGGTTTGGTGAGCGATGCCAGCGGCGCGCCGGTGGCGGGCGCGCGGGTAAGCATCACCCATAGCGAGTCGGGCACCGTCAGCCGCGTCACCACCGATGCCAATGGCCGCTACATCGCGCGCGGTCTGCGCGTGGGCGGGCCTTATTCCATCGTGGTGAACAAGGATGGCCTGGGCTCCGATAGCGAAGACAATATCTATCTCGACCTCAACGCGGTCGCCACCGTCAACGCCGCCTTGACCGGCGGCGATCTTGAAACCATCGTGATTACCGGCGTGGCCGCCAGCAGCGCTTTCAGCACTGGCGTGGGCACCGCGCTCAGTGGCCGCGAACTTGAGCTTGCGCCCATGGGCAACCGCGCGCTGGATGATGTGGCGCGCTTCGATCCGCGCATCATCGTCACCGATCAGGCCGAAGGCGCCATTTCGGTGGCGGGCGTCAACAACCGCTACAACAACATTTCCGTTGATGGCATGTCGCAGGGTGATCCCTTTGGTCTGAACGCCAACGGCATGCCTTACGTGGGCTCGCCGATTTCGGTGGATACCATCGCCGCTTACGACATCAAGGTATCCGACTACGACGTGGCGCAAGACGCCGTGGGCGCCGCCATTAACGCCGTCACCAAGTCCGGCGCCAACGAATTTCACGGCTCCGTGTACGGCGCGTTCAAGGATGCCAGTGGCATGGTGGGTAAACGCGATGGCGCTGACTATGCCGCGTTCGGCAGCGATGAAACCTGGGGCTTGACCCTGGGCGGGCCAATCGTTAAAGACCGTTTGTTCTTCTTTGCCGCTTATGAGGAACAAAAAGTCAGCGAATTTGGCGGCGCCGCCGCCGATGATGGCTTCACCAGCGGCGTGATTACCCAAGCGATGATCGACGAGGTGGTGCGCATCGCCCGCGATGCCTATGGCATTGATGCCGGCAACTACGGTGCGCTGGGCGTCAACATGCAAAACAAACGCTATTTGGCCAAGCTGGACTGGAACATCAATGAGGCGCATCGCGCCGCGTTTACCTACCAAAGAACCGAGGAATTTCTGCCGCAGCCGTTTGATGGCACGAGCACCGGCGTCATCCTCAGTACGCGCTGGTACGACAAGGATAATTTGACCGAAAATTATTCGCTGCAATTATTCAGTGACTGGTCGGACAATTTCACCACCGAAGCCAAGTTCAGTCTGCAAGCCTTTGACCAGATCAACGGCAATGCGGTCGATTTACCGGCCATCAACATTTCCGCTGGCGCCAATAGTCCTACTTCTGGCGCCGGCATCCGCTTTGGTGAAGACCGCAATCGCCACGAAAATAAAATCAACACGGAAAAGTGGTCCGTCTCCTTGTTTGGTACCTGGTATGCCGCCAATCACGCGTTGAAATTCGGTTTCGATTATCTGAAAAACGATGCGCTGAATCTTTACGGGCGTGATCTGCACGGCGTTTATACCTTCCGCGACACTGATGAATTCGCGCGGGGCGCGTATTACCGCTATGACGTGCGCCGTCCGGTGGACGGTTTCAGCGAAGCCGATACCGCGGCGGCGCTGGTCTATACGCAATACAGCCCCTTCGTGCAGGATACTTGGCAAATAAGTGACAATTTTTCGCTGACTTATGGCCTGCGCGTCAACATCCCCAGCGCCGCTGAGGCGCCGCCGCGCAAGCCGGGCTTCGAGGAAACATTTGGTTTTCCGAATGATTACAAACTGGGCAGCGGCAACAAAGTGATCCTGCCGCGTTTTTCCTTCAACTACAGCCCCAATGAAGCCCGCTTCTCCGAATTGCGCGGCGGCATCGGCTTGTTCCAGAGCGTGCCGCCCTTCGTCTGGCTGGCCAATCCGTATCAAAACAACGGCGTGACGGCGGCGGCGTTTTGCGCCAGCCAGATCGAGGCCATCGGTGGCGGCTGTACTTTTGATACGAACGGTCTTTATCAGTTCAGCGTGGATCCCTACAACCAGCCCTTTCCGGCCAATCTGTCGGTGGATGGCGTGCGCGCGCAAATGGATAGTATTGATCCCAATTTCAAATTGCCAACCGTGTGGAAATTCAGCCTGGGTTATAGCCAGGAACTGCCCTGGCTGGGCTTGGTGGCGAGTAGCGAATTGCAGCATATCCGCAACAAGGAAGGCGCGTTCTACCAGGCGCTGAATATTGGTGTACCGAACGGTACACTAGCTGATGGCCGCGATAGTTACTGGGTTACGCTCGGCGGCGGCGCCAAGAACAATGGCGCCGATCCCGGTTTCACCACCAACTCCACCTTGTTGACCAATACGGATAAAGGCGCCTCCACCGCCTTGACCCTGAGCCTGGACAAGCCATTCTCGAACGATTGGTATGGTAACTTCAGCTACACCCATACTCATGCGACGGAAGTGGGTTCCGACAGTTCTTCGCAGGCTTTTTCCAGTTATCAGTTCGTGTCGCGCCTCAATCCCAACGAGGAAATCGCCACCACCGCCAGCCGTGAAATCCGCGACTCCATCAAATTGTCGCTGGGTAAGGAGTTTGCGTTCTTCGCTGATTACCGCACCAGTGTCACCGCCTACTACAACGGCCATGATGGGCTGCCTTACACCTGGATCATCAACGGCGACCCCAATGGCGATGGTATTTTCCAAGACCCGGCTTACATTCCGCTGCGTGAGGACGCCAAGGTCAGTTACGTGATTGGTACTGGCAACGATGCGCCCGTGGCCAGCGCCGAACAAATCGCAGCCTTTCATGCCTTCATTGATGACAATGGCTATTTATCTAGCCACCGCGGCCAGATTGCCGGGCGTAACGCGGACGGCTTGCCGTGGGTGAATCAGCTTGATTTAGGTATTCAGCAGGAAATCCCCGGTTTCATGGAGGATCACAAAGGTATTTTGCGGCTGGATATCTACAACTTTCTGAATTTGCTCAACGATGATTGGGGCCTCACCCAGAGCGTGGGCGGCTTCGATACTCGCTACATGGCGGGCCTGAACCGGGTCAATGCCGATGGCACTTATGTCTACAACATCGCGCCCAGCACGATGCAGCGCTTGTCGGTGTACGATTTCAAATCCGGCTATCCTTCACGCCCCGTGTCGCGCTGGTCGATGCTGGTGACCTTGAAATATCAGTTTTAAATCAATTCATCAAGCATCGCCAAACACGGTGCGCGAGGGTGGAATCAGCGTCATTCCTGAATCCACCGCGCCACCGTATCCGCCCAGGCCGGGTTCGCGTTGAGGCAGGGAATGAGCGTGAGGCTTTCGCCGCCCGCGTGGCGGAAAATTTCGTTGCCGGTTATTTCGATTTCTTCCAGCGTTTCCAGACAATCGGT